>JBAXMF010000092.1:0-7918 GCA_037134435.1 Methanomicrobiales archaeon
AAATATTGGATAGATAAATCAGAACGAGCGCCTAAAAATTTCGGGAACTTAGGTTCTAAAAAAAGTCAATAAAATAATAACGTTAAAAAAATGGATTGGTATTATTTCCTGCCCTCATGAATGCGCGGAATATCGAATTCTCTGGTTTTTTTAGATCCCGCCAAGTTTGTCCCGGGAGATCTTGACCCCAGCAGGGGTGATGATGATATATTTCTGTTCACCAAGGCCAATGATGTCACCGTTCACGTCTTTCGCGACTTCTTTCATATCCTTGAGAACACGTTCGTACATCACTTTGTCGGCACGTAGCTGTGCAATATCCATGACCACCAGGTTGCCATTGTAGATTTCGTCCTTGATCCTGGGACAGTCTTTGATATCGCTAACTGTGGCAATCTTGACATAAAGTGCCGTATTCGTTGCTTCCATGTCATCGGGGACTTCAAGCGTCATATAATCATCTACATTCCGCTCTTCCTCACCCTTTCCCATTATGGAATTCAAAATTTTTCCCATGAAAAAAAGGTAGATTGAATCTTATTTAAGTGTATCTATAAAAATTTCTAATCTTCCCTGATTTTCTTAATCTTTTACTCATTTTCGGATGAAAAACCTGCAAGATGCCCCAAAATCACGCACCGGAGGAATGAATTTTTTTACAGCTCTCCAGACAATCTCCACTCGAAGGTTAGACCGCGGGCAGGTCTTCAAAATTTTAATGGTAAATAATAGGAATCAATTGACTTTTTAGTAAATAGTGCATCTGGTATCAATAGGACATTGCATCAATGATATTATTTACAGACTTTTTCAGAGATGCTACTTCTGTCGTGTGGAGATGCCCGGTAAATGCACCTTGTAGAAGATCGCGAGGTGCGCCAGTGTTAAAGTGTGCATAACATTTTTCCACTTATCCACCCAGTACCCAATATGTATAGGTTTACTACCTGCTGCCTCCTTACCTGCCTCATCCTTATCGGCTGTGTTATCCTGCCATGTGCCGCTGATACAAATCTCACGTTACAGGAAGGCTGGAATTACATTGCGGTACCGTTTACTCACACAAATTACCAGCATACCGCGTTTTCATTATTTTCAACGGTTAACACCATGGGACATTCAGTCCTTCGTTATAATAGTCAGACACAAGTATGGGAGGTTTTGGGCCCACAGTCCGTCGTGGCCCCTCTGGAGGGCATCTGGATATTCGCCGGACAGCCGACCTCCATTCCGGTTGCCGGGGACAATACAGAGTCACCCACACCTAAAAAACTGCCGGCCGGTTGGAATGCTATTGGTTTCGCAGGGTCCGCTACCGGGCCGGCAGAGGCATTCTCATCGCTTTCAGACATTTGGGTCCTTGCGATGGGATGGAATTCCCAAACACAACAGTACGACCCATCCGTATTCACCGGGGACCTCCGCGTAAGCCAGGTCATCATACCCGGAAAGGGTTACTGGATTTATCTTGGCAGTCCTGGTGATTACACTATTAACCAGCCATTAGAACCGGCCCCACCATCAGGAAACCTTACCATCAGTTCATACCCAATTGGATCGCTTGCCTATATCGACGGGGTCAATACCGGCGTTTTTACCTTCGCACAATTCAATAATATCGCGCAGGGGATTCACACCATCAGGGTTACTTCTGATGGGTTCCGGGATTACACGGCCACGGTCACAATAAATGCCAACCAGACAACAAACCTGTTTGTCGCCTTATCCGAATCATAATATGTGTAATGAAGCGACGATAACCATTGGATCCTTGGTTAAACTCTTTTTTGGGGGGCACCGTGAACTTGTCTCACTAATATATTACGATCTGAAATACCAGTCTGGAGGACACCCCATAAAACGAGACCTGGTAAGTAGTTTCATGTGCCTATAGGTATCAGGGGAAAATGAAACAGAAATTCTCACCGATTCCCATTTCAATAATTACCAGTCACCTGTTGTACACCAGGACAATTGCAACTCATTAGAATGATCATATCTAATCAATACGCTTTTTCCCGGGTTCAACAATCCGGAGCCAACAGGACTATCCACAATGCCAAACCTCATCAGAAAAAGTGGCTGGACTTTATTCCTCTAACCGAATGATTTTTTAAGTTGGATTTAAGATTCTTGTTACAGGTAATTCTCATGAAAACCTTCTCAATTCTGATACTTGCACTCATTCTCACCGTTGCAATAATCGGGTATGCATCAGCTGAAATTACGGTAGCCACCGGGTCTGCCACATCATCCAGTCCTCAAGCTGGAAATTCGTTTACCACGGGCAGCATTTTTGTTGTCTCAACACCACCGGGGTCATCTGCGGTCCTTGACGGGGGAGAGGACCAGTTATTCACCCCGGGAACGTTTTCATCTGTCCCACCCGGTGTACACAACGTAATGATTACAATGCCAGGGTACCAGCCCTCAACAACAGTGGTGAAAGTGAGTGCCGGGACAACCCAGAACGTCAATGTTGATCTTACCCGGGTCATTTCACCCGGGAGTATATCACTCTCCACGACACCCCGGGGGGTCGCGTTCTATATCGATGATATCTCCCAGGGGAAAACAAATCAGATTGTCGGTAACCTTGCAGCAGGTCCGCATAAGGTGGGGATCTATGAAGCAGGCTACGAAACCTGGGAAAACACGGTGACTGTGACAAGCGGTGAGACCACGCCGGTGACCGTAACCCTCGTTTCGGAAAAAAACCCCTCTACGGGCGACCTTCAGGTCTCGTCCACGCCATCTGGTGCTTCAGTCTACCTGAACGGGGACTTCCGCGGAGTGACTCCCCAGGATGATTCCCTTGATATTGTCAACCTCGCACCAGGCAGTTATACGGTTGCCGTGAAAAAATCAGGGTACCAGGATTATGCAGCCACGGTAACGATTCAGGCCGGGAAAAATGTACAGATGAATGCAGCCCTTCAGCCGGCAAGCCAGGCCCCGGTAACAGCAAGTGCCCAGGTTTCTTCATCACCGGGCGGGGCGGATGTTTACGTAAATAACATGTATATGGGGATCACACCCCTGTCATTCCAGAAAGTTCAACCAGGAACGTATACCATTGAAATCAGGATGGAGGGGTACACCCCCTACACAACAACCGGACAAGTGATAGCCGGTCAGAACATCCAGCTCAGCGCGGCATTATCCCCGGTGCCGGTCGCCACACCAACGAAAAAGGCGGCTGCAGACCCGTTTGTTCTGGTCATGGCACTAGGAGTACTCTGCCTCGCCGGATATCTCACCCAACGACGCTGAACCTTGGGGCATCCACGAATGGTCCCACACTATAGAAACATCCACTTTTTATTATCGCCCACCAGACTTCGGGTCGCATCGGTGTCCCCATTACCTAGAATGATTTTCATTTCGGATCTACTATTTTTCCTGATGAACCCGGGTTGTGAATTCACTTTCAGCCCATCGAGGGCAGATCCCCATATGCCGCGCGATCGAAACCCCCGGGATAATAGTTACTGCACCTGACCTGAAACGCATGACAGGACAGCGATCCGGGATGGCCACCGTTTACAGGCCCGTGACCATAAATCCGGGATTGAACGGGTGCAATTACCGGGGAGACAATAATGACCCGAAACTTGTATCTTTCGATGGGATATCCGGGCAACGATTGTGTTCACCTTGATTGAGGCATTGGAATCCCATAAAAAATGAACGGGGGAGGTTTGACCCATAAAAAAACAAACTGCTATATCATCACCAGACCGAAAAGATATAGTCTCTATGAGCTGGCTGAATTATATCCTGCTGGGTGTTTCGATCATCGCCATCCTTTACAGTTACTATGTTGGAAGTACCACCGGTGTCGTCATCTGGGCAGTTGTACTTGGGTTAAATGTTGCATTAGTCCTGGTGGCACGGACGAAAAAACGGAAGATAACTTAAGGTCCCAATTGCGAATTCTGACACCAGATAGTTTCTTTTTTCCAGGAGGTCCAGATTTTTTTTAATTGGCCCAGCACGCAGATCTCGAAAATCCGAGTTGGATATTTTATTTCGTTGACGGAAAATAGGGGTATCTGTATCATCCAGGACCTGATAACCGTATGGAAGCTGCCGGTGAAATGCGACCATGAAAAAATGAGTGTCAGATCATTTCAGCACGAATAATCGTCACGTTCTGCAGTGGCCGGTCATTTGGACTACCGGAAGTCTGCACCTTTCCAATCGCATCAACGACATCCATACCCCCGACAACGCTCCCGAACACCGGGTAATTCTGGTCAAAGGTGGGCCGGACGCTGTTGTCCACGAGGTTGATGAAGAACTGGGACCCCCCCGTATTAGGACCCGAATTTGCCATTGCGATAGTCCCCCGTACATTCTTGTTATGGCTGGTAAACTCATCCGGAATTTTGTACCCTGGGTTTCCTCTACCGGTACCCGTCGGATCTCCACCCTGGATCATAAACCCGTTAATAACGCGGTGGAAAATTACACCGTCATAGTACCCACTCGTTACAAGCGACTCAAAATTTCCGGCGGTGATGGGCATATCAGGGTCAAGAGCAATGGTAATGTCCCCCATGGTCGTCTCGATCTTCACCTGTTTTGGTCTTTCTGCCGGTGTTGTTATGGACCGTGTCGCATTCAGGGAGGGGACTGGAGTTATGGAGGTGGTCCCTGCCTGGGTCATGTCGGGCGTTGCAACGGCGGTTCCGGATTGCGTTGTGGTCAAAGTTGCCGCCTTGTCTGAAACCGTGGACTGCGTGCACCCTGCAGAGAACACGAGGGCTGCAATGAGAAGTGCAATGAAGATACACATTTTTTGAGATGACATATGTATTCAGTTAGGATGGCCTGAAAAATAGATATTGCGGGTGGACCCCGGGATATCCAGTGGCTAAAATCTCCCGTCATTACTTGCCGGACATGTAAGTACCGGTCCGGGATATTATGCGGGTGATGCGGGTGGCATGGCCCGCATCGACGGTACATAAAAAATCCCACCACGCCTGCAGGGAATACAGGACCGAGAGGTGACTTCTTTACACGGAAACCTGGTGACAGTGCCGGCGGGGCCAATTATTATCTATTCCCTTCAAATCACCAATTGAATTGCGGTTTGGAGCCTTGCGTTATCAGGGATGACCCAGGTAAATACGGTAATGGAAAATAATTACCATTACGATTTCACCCGGATATCATCCAGTATTCCCATTACAGGAAACCTATAATTGAGATTCTGACATACTAACAGGCACTGATAAATGTCCATTACCTACGAGCTTATCCTCATTGCAATCCTGATCATTATTAACGGCCTCCTGGTGATGGCCGAATTTGCGATTGTCGCCGCAAAGAAATCACGCCTTTTGCATAAAGCTGAACAGGGTGACAAGGAAGCGGCAGATGCCCTTTCACTCGCAGAGGAGCCCACAAATTTTCTTTCCACGATCCAGGTCGGCATCACGCTTATCAGTATTGTGATCGGGGCGTTCGGCGGCGCCACCACAGCCGAATCACTAAACCTCATAATAAAGGGGATACCCCCCCTTGCCCCCTATAGTGAGGCGTTAGCACTGACAACAGTAGTCATTGTGGTCACCTATTTTACCCTGCTGTTCGGAGAAATCGTCCCGAAATGGATTGCAATGAATGACGCGGAGAGGATCGCCGCGAGAGTTGCAAGACCGGTGCGCCTGCTCTCACTGGCAATGTACCCCGTAGTATTATTCCTGAGTTATTCAACCGAGGCAGTGTTACGGGTGTTCCGCCTGAAAAAAGGCACTGAACCGTTGGTAACTGAGGAGGAAATTAAAATCCTTATTGAACAGGGTGCTGAGGCAGGAGTATTCGAGGAAGCTGAAGCTGACATGGTGGAGGGGATTTTTAACCTTGCAGACCAGAAAGCAGGGCGGTTCATGGTCCTTCGTCCTGACATGGTCACCCTGGATATCAACGAAAACCCGGAAAAAAACTGGAAAATTATGGTTGAGAGCAGGCGATCATTTTTCCCGGTCTATCGTGATGAACTCGATAACTTCCTCGGGACCGTCGCAATCAGGGATCTGTGGGTCCAGATAGTGGAAGGAAAGCAGATGGATATCGAGTCTGCGATCACTACACCCCTATTTATCCCGGAGAGCATCCCCCTGCTCAAGCTGCTCGATTATTTCAGAACAGAAGGGTTACACATCGCCATGGTGGTTGATGAACTCGGCAATATCCAGGGACTCATTACCCTCCACAATATCCTCGAGGCGATCGTAGGTCGTCTCCCAACGGATGATGAACCAGGGGAGGCCGAGATCATCCTCCGTGAGGACGGATCATGGCTCATGGACGGGTCCGTAACGGTTGAGGATTTCAGGGAAAGTATAGGGGTTGAAATTCGGCCGGACGAACAGGCAGACAGGTTTCACACACTTGCGGGGTTTGTCATGCTTCTGCTCCAGCGGATTCCAAAAACCGGCGACCGGTTTGAATGGAACGGGTTTTCATTCGAAGTGGTAGATATGGACGGGTTGAAAATTGACAAGGTACTCGTGTCCCGACTGCCACCCGGGTCATGAACCAGGTGAATAGACAAATGGTCCCAGGGGAGGTAACATTCTTGCAGGGGGGATCATTCCGCTATCGGCGACAGTTTTCCCCTCAATTTCTCTTCGATATTGAGTAGTACCATTTCAACGACGTTGTTCGCCATTCCCTTGACCTTGATGGTCACAAGAGGGTCATTTCTCAGATAGTCAGAATCTGTGTCCGTGTTGAACTGTGCCCCGTGGGTCCTGTAGGAGATGCCAAACGGTGCCAGAACATACCCCATCTGCTGGAAATACAGGTAAATATCCATGGCGGTCTTTGTTGCACCGTCCTCATGACCTGATATCGTGATCCCCACAATTTTCCCTTCCGTCAACCCCGGTTTCTTTAACTGGGAGAGGTTCTGGATGCAGTTCAACCGGTCGAGAAAATCCTTGAGTCGCGCTGACATATTATTCCAGTTTACCGGCGATCCCACAATGACGGCTTTCGAAGAGATAACCATTTCATGAAACGCCGGCATGTCATCAAGCTGGTCCCTGCAGGGATATTTGCAGGCGTTGTCCCTCATGCTATAGCAGCACCAGCAATGGTTGATATGAAATTCATTCAGGTTATAACGCCGGAAACTTACATTCCGTTCCCTGAGGACCTCCTCCACAAGATCAACCATATACCCGGTGTTATTCGATCGGTGACTGCTGCCATTGATCAGGAGGACATCGAACTTTTCGCCGTCGTATTTGATCGTTTTCTGCCCGGTCACCTTTGAGTATTCCCTTCCGGTGCTGGCACATTGCGGACATTCCGCCGGGGGTTTGTCACCTTTGAGGATGAAGCCGCACACATTACATTTCCAGGTCTTAACTGGTTTTGTGCTGTTCTTTTTCGCATCCCCTTGTACAGTAGTAGACATGCTGGAACTCCTCACGGTCCTGTACCGGGCATCCCGGGCAGAGACATCCGTTTTCCTTCGTTATGCAGTTGCTTGTACTGTTTACAGCCATGCAAAACGCGATCACCTCCTTGCAATCAACAAAACTCGGGCACATCCTGCACACACACAACCGGACTGCTTCTTTCATATCCATAACCAATCACTCCAGGCGCTTACCTTTGGAATTGAATGCCTTCAGCTTATAAGATTATGTCGGAAACCAACTGGCCCGGTTAACAGTACTCCATGTAAACAACCGGTATTGGAAGTGGTTTTGTAAATTTTCCCCAGATAACAGAGGAATATCATTTGTAAAACAAGGTCTCGACAAGGTCCACGATTCCCATGTGTACACCATCACAAGCCCCGCCAGTACCGCGAAAAATGTGTCGGTGAATTAATGGACTGAACTATACTACCTATGAGGGTAATTGGCAATCGGGACACTGATAAAAGTCA
>JBAXMF010000093.1:0-7860 GCA_037134435.1 Methanomicrobiales archaeon
TCCATCAGGTCCACGTATCTTATCCTGTTTGCAGTACTGGCCGGGGTGCTGGCCCTGTCGGCCGGATGCCTGTCAGAATCGCCATCCACACCAGGACCAACTGGATCACCCATGGAAAGCCTGACCTTCTATACCGAACAGTTACCGCCTTACAATTACGTGGAGAACGGGACGCTGAAAGGTTTTACCGTTGATCTCCTCGAGGCCGTTACCGCGAAGATGGGGACGAAAATATCCCGTGAGAAGGTGCGGGTCGTCCCCTGGGAAGAAGGGTACCAGGCGGCTCTTACGGGAAACAGAACCGTCCTTTTCGCCATGGCCCGTGTTCCTGCCCGGGAGAATTCCTTCAAGTGGGCCGGGCCGATCTCAACGGAACGATACGTCTTCTTTGCCAAGAGGGACTCGATGATCACGATAAAGAGCCCTGATGATCTCAGGGGATCCCGGATTGGTGTAATCGCCGACGATGCGGCCATCCAGCAACTTCTTGATGCCGGGGTGGATAAGGACCAGATCGTGACCGAAAACAACGTGCCCGCGCTCATCACAAAGCTCGAAAACAAAGAGATTGACCTCTGGTGCTACCCTGAGTTCACCGGCAGGTACTTTGCTGAGCTGGTGACCGGGGACTACTACACCTTCAGGGTTGTGTACACGCTGGAGGAAGTAGGTATCTATTATGCCTTCAGCAGGGACATTCCGGATTCCACGGTCCAGTCCTTCCAGGAGGCCATTGATACCCTAAAACAAGAGAAAGACGAAAAAGGTGTCAGCACGTACGATCGGATCCTCGGGTGGTATCTCCCTCCGGTCGGCCTCGCACACCTCCAGTACCTGACCGAGGAGTGGGCCCCCTTCAACTACCAGGAGGGAGGAGTCCCCGCCGGCATCTCTGTGGAGATCCTTGAAGCAGTCTTCCGCACGATGGAGGTGAACCGGACCCGGGCAGATGTCCGTATTGTACCCTTAGCGGAAGGTTTTCTCCAGGCACAGGGCAACACCGGCACGGTCCTCTTCTCCATCGTTCGCTCGCCGGAACGCGAGCCGCTCTACCAGTGGGCCGGCCCTTTTACCAAGGGCAGTTTCGTTGTCTTTGCTCCCGTAAACAGGAACATCACGATATCGTCTCCGGCGGACCTGGACCACTACCGGATCGGTGCCGTAAAAGGCTCCATTGAAAATACCCTCCTCGCCAGCCAAGGCGTGAATGCATCACAGATCGTCCCTGGACCGGTCCCTGGCGATCTCATCCGGATGCTGGAAGAGGGGCGGATCGATCTCTTTGCTACCGGCGATATTACCGGGCGATATGAGATGAAGGCAGCAGGTGCAAATCCCGACGCTTACGAGATTGTATACACCTTAAGCGAGAACGATTTTTATTTTATTTTCAGCAAAGATGTCCCGGACACAATTGTCCGTGCATTTCGCCAGGCTCTTGTGACGGTGCGAAACCAGAAGGATTCCATGGGGATCAGTGAATACGAACGGATAATCTACCGGTATATGGGAGTTGGCTGCACGCGGCAGCCGTTCCCTGACGAATCTGTGGTGGCACTCGTCAACAGAACGGCCCTGGCGATCGGGAAGGATGCGTCCGGTACATTCCGCCAGATCAATGCCGGAGAAGATCCTTACCGGGCCGCAGAGAACCCGGCCCTCTATGTATTCGTGTATGACACGGACGAAACGGTCGTTGCCCATGCAGAAAACCCCTTGTTGATCGGTTTCAATACGCGGGGAAAGTCCGATGTAACCGGCAAACCATTCCATGATGAAATTCTCGCAGGGGCGTTGAAGAACGGGACCGGCTGGGAAGAGTATGTCTCTATCAATCCCGTCCAGACGAACCTGTACTACAAGGCCACGTATTACCAGTTGACCAAAGGGAGCGATGGGAAGTCCTATATTGTATGCAGTGGAAATTTCAGGCCCTGCAAAACATGATACCGGCCCCGGCACCACTTTGATTTTCTCGGGGTTTAGCACCGGAGCCCAGCCTCCAGGCACATAAGCAGACATCCGGCATGAAGAAACAGCTGGCAGTCTGCCACCAGAACGTTCATGCCAGTACTACCGCATTCTTCCATCCATGGCAACCCAGTCACACTTTACCGGACAGGTTTCAATCACAAAAGAGGTATAATAATACCTTGCAACAGAATACCAGGTCATGACCCGGATTCCAGTTAACACCGTACCTGTTGACGAGGTCACCCTTGCGTACAGGGAGTCGGGTTCGGGGTACCCGGTTGTCCTTATCAACGGGCTTGCTTCCACCATGGATATGTGGGCCCCCCCCGTTCTTGCAAAGATTGCCGAACATTTCAGGGTCATAATATTCGATAACCGGGGCGCAGGATATTCCAGCGCCTCTGAAAAACCGTTTTCCATCCCCCTGTTTGCCAGTGATACGGCAACCCTGATGGATGCTCTCGGCATCTCTTCTGCTCATATCCTCGGGCTGTCCATGGGGGCGTCCATTGCAGAGGAACTTACCCTCAGTTACCCGGAAAGAGTGAACAGGCTCATCCTGGTGGCAGGTGAATGCGGGGGGACTGAATCGGTTCGGGCAACGCCGGAGATCATGACAACGCTCATGGATAAGAGTGGAACAATGTATGATGTAGCCAATCGTATGTTTTCCCTTCTGTTCCCACCATCATGGCTTACCGACCATGATCCGTTCCGCTATTGCCCGGAAGTGTATGAAACAACGACCGATGAGACGGTGGCACGCCAGGCATCTGCGTTCTTCGAATGGACGGGATCGTTTACCCGGCTGGACGACATCCGGTCGCCGACTCTTGTTATCACCGGTACGGATGACATGATCATCCCGCCCGTGAACGCCCGGATAATTAGCGGTCGGATCCCCGGTGCAGAGCTGGTCATGATCCCCGGTGCAGGACATGGACTGATGTACCAGTTCCCCGACCGGTTCAGTGATTGCGTGCTGGATTTTCTGGACCGCTGAATCCCAGTACCTGCTTGCTGAAAAATGAAAGGTGGATGAGTCGTTTTACCACCATCGCCCTTCCCTGCCCTGTATTAAGACCCAATTAACCGGCAGGCCGGGAGATCATCCCTTGCATTCCAACAATTATCCAGGTGAATCAGGTCCTTTCGTTGCGAGCCCGATCTTGCAGAACATAAACGGTGCACCAGCGGTTATCCATACCCCGACAAGTGCAGCCCGGAAATACGACATCCCATAGCCAGCCAGGTCAGGGGATTTTGTCGGGGCACTCAATGCTACCCAGAGGAGCGCAAGGATAATAATTCCCGAAAGGTAACGAATGGCTTTCCGTGACGTACTTCCGTCAACAGCATACGGGATATACACGGCACTGATAACCGCACCTGCGGCTGCACCGAACAGCAGGCCTGCCGCCATCAGCTCATCCCGCAGTGACAGGGGGTCGATAACGGCATTCGTCTGCACCAATGCCAGCGAGGACCACCCGGCAGGTACCTGCCAGGACCCCAGACAATAGATCACCACCTGGGTCAGTACGATGAATATACAGGAGGCCAGGAATGCGAGGAGTATCCTTGTACCAGGGGGTTTTTGTGATAGCCACAACGCAGCGGGTTTTTCATAGCGCAGGAAGACGAGAAGGATGATAAGCGCAATAATCCAGCCAGAGAGAATGTCGGTGAGAAAATGCACCCCCAGGTACATCCGTGAAATACCGACAAGGATAATGAGCACGATGCAGACAAGCCAGAGGCTTCTCTTTTTGAACCAGGTACAGATATACCCCAGGAATGTAAGCGAAATCTGGGCAGCGGCCGAAGGCATACCAAACGTAGGTTCGGACGAAAATGCCTTCACCTCAGCACTTACCCAGTAGGGGCGCGGGGCATGGAACAGGATCTTGAGCATCGCATTGAACGCAGCACTGATCGATAGAAGGAAAAGGAGTCGTAAACCGAGTGACTTACTATAACACCAGAGTATCAGGGGAATAACCACCAGGTAAAATTCCGGTGCTCCCAGGATTGAGACCAGCAGCATAAAAATGGCAAGACCGGGTGCATTTGCCTGTAAAATAATATTTGGTGCGACCTCGAGAATCATGTAAGCTGATGATTCGGTGTAATGATACATAATAATACTATACACGGGGCTGCACCGGCAGGAACAATTGAGCTGCCGGGGTCATGACCTGAATTTTGTTCCACCGTGAGATTAGCGATCTTTCCATTCACTCCGCCGGAGATCTGCCGGAGGTTGGGGCACTGATACGTAGTCCATCGTACACCTTGTAATAGAGGTGGACAAATTGGAGCAAATCCTTATTTGGGGAGTGAATCCGGACGGTAAGGAATATCTCTGCATCCCAACTGGAGATAACGGCGGTGATCGCGAGCGTGACTTCGGGCCACAATGGATCGGTTCTTTTCGGATGCCATGATTCGTTCGATTTTTGACCGCTGGTTCCCCCCATCTATCCGGTAACGAGTACTTGCATGACAGACCCGTGAGGCGGTTGAGTTATTGCCGGAACCGGGGGTGCCATGCCAACAATCGGAACATGGCAGGAGTGTCCGGATCTCCACCTTTATCATTAGGTAAAACCTAACTAACGAATGATCGGTGCATGAGAGAACGGGAGGAATATCTGCTTGAAGCGTTTGAAAACCTGTTCAGGGCAAGGCACGAATGCTCCTGTAACATCTTCTCCGAATGTGGGTTGTCGGAATTGACGGTCAGGCAGGTTGCCTACTTAAAAACCATCGATGAACAGGGGGACGTTACCTTCAGCAGGCTTGCCGAGATCACCAGGAACTCAAAACCCACAATCACCGAGATGATCAACAAATTTGTCCGGATGGAGTGCGTGTACCGTGAACGATGCCCTAATGACGGGAGGGTCCTGTATATACGCCTCACAGATAAGGGACAAAAAATTGCAAAAGCCGAACAGGCGGCACTGCACCGGATGATTGAACGAATGATGGATTCACTGGATGACCAGGAGCAGGAACTCCTGGTCCGGATCCTGCAAAAAGTCAGGTAATTTTTGACCTGCACGTTAGTTAGGAAAATTCAAACTTTATGAATGAGGCACCAATGCAACCAACACAACCTGATGATTCAGGCGAAAAAATAATCATACCGCTCTTCGAGATCGTCGTCTACCCCAACAACCGGACAAAATTCAGGGTTGACCAGGCCACCGGGGACCTCCTGCAGACCGAAATCAATGATGCCGGGGCTGCGTACGCAGTCGGGCTGACCGTCAAAAGTGGAACGAGGCCATCGGAACTGACAGAAGAGTCGCTCTACAAAACCGGGAACCTGTTCCGGGTCGCGCACCTGCAGCCTGCGGATGACGGGTACCTGATCGCTGCAGAAGTCGTACGGCGCGTGAGAGTCATCTCCCTGGGCGAAAAAGATGGGCGGCTCAGTGCCACATATGAGACGGTCCCGGACCTCGAGGACCTCGAGGAGGAGTTACAGGTCCGGATCCTCGCCGATATAAAAACAACTATCCACGAGATCAGCAGCCGGTTCCCGGGCTCCGAACAGTTCACAAAGCCACTCGGCCAGATGGACTCGGTCGAGCAGATCATGGGGTTCGTCATGCCCTACCTCCCGGTCAGCCTTGCCGAGAAGCAGGTACTCCTTGAGATTGATTCTGTCCGGCTGCGGTATATCACGTTCCTTGACCTCCTGATCAAAACCAGGGAGGACATCAACATCCGGATCGAGATGGCAAAAAAAGTCTCCGACCGGGTGACCAAGTCGAACCGTGAGGCGATGCTGCGGGAACAGCTGAAGGTCATCCAGGAAGAGCTGAGCGAGAGTGATGGCGATACCGGTGACGGGGGATACCGCGAGCGGGTCGAAAAATCAGAGATGCCGGACGATGTGCGCAAAAAGGCCCTGGCAGAAGTGAAAAAACTCGAGACCGGGGGCAGCCATAACCATGAAAGCTCCGTGATCCGGAACTACCTCGACCTCCTGCTCGACCTCCCGTGGGTCACCGGGGAGAAGAAGAGCATCGATATCGAGCAGGCCCGCCGCGTGCTCTACAGCCACCACAACGGCCTTGAAAAGGTCAAGGAACGGATCATCCAGCACCTTGCCGTCATGAAACTGAAGCAGGAGAAGCAGGGATCGATCCTCCTCTTTGCCGGCCCCCCCGGAACAGGCAAGACCAGCCTTGGCAAGAGCATCGCCGAGGCCCTCGGGCGGAAGTATCTCCGGATCAGCCTTGGTGGTGTCAGGGACGAGGCCGAGATCCGGGGACACCGGCGGACCTATGTCGGGGCTCTTCCTGGCAGGATTATCCAGGGTATACAAAAAGCCGGCACGAAAAACCCGGTCTTCATCCTCGACGAGATCGACAAGCTGGCGATGTCGTACGCAGGCGACCCGGCGAGTGCCCTCCTCGAAGTCCTCGACCCCGAGCAGAACAACACGTTCTCGGACCATTACCTGGAAGTTGCCTACGACCTCTCCGATGTGCTGTTCATCGCAACGGCAAACTCCCTGGCAACGATCCCGGCACCGCTCCTTGACCGGATGGAGCTGATCGAGATCTCGGGCTATACCAAGAACGAGAAATTTGCCATCGCAAAAGAACACCTGCTGCCCGAAACCCTGGCTGAACACGGTCTCGATGCCGATAAACTCCAGGTTGAAGACGAGGCCATGAAGGTTATTATCGAAAAATACACCCGTGAGGCAGGGGTCAGGTGGCTCAAAAAGCAACTGGCGAAGATAGCCCGGCATGTATCCGAGAAGATCGTCTCGGGAAAGGCAGAATTACCCTTCGTGGTAACAACGGATATGCTCCATGGGATCCTCGGGAAGGAGCCGGTACGGCAGGAAGTGGCACGGAAAGAACCGGTCCCCGGGGTCGTGACCGGCCTTGCATGGACCCCGGTTGGCGGTGAGATCCTCTTCATCGAAGGCACGTTCATGCCAGGGACCGGTAAGCTCACCCTCACGGGGCAACTAGGGGATGTGATGAAGGAATCGGCGACGATATCGTTAAGCCTCATCCGGTCACGGCTTGCAGGGACGGAGAACGGGTTTGATTTCATCACGAGGGACATCCATATCCATGTACCCTCGGGGGCAACCCCGAAAGACGGCCCTTCTGCCGGTGTTACCCTCTTCACAGCGCTCGCATCCCTGATCACCGGGAAGACTGCGGACCCACACCTGGCCATGACCGGGGAGATTACCCTGAGCGGTGCGGTATTACCGGTGGGTGGGATCAAGGAGAAAATCCTTGCTGCACACCGGGCGGGAATAACAAAGGTGATCCTGCCAAAAGAGAACGAACGGGACCTGCAGGACGTCCCCGAAGATGTCAGGGGAGAACTTACCTTCGTGACCGTGGAGAATGTCGAGGAGGTCTTAAAAGAAGCGCTCGGTATCGAACTCCCCCGGACCATGGTGCTGCAAACAGGGAACATTTTCGTTCCCGTGCAGAATATCTGATGATGGGATACGTGATTGAGGAATGAGGATACCCTCGGCCCAGGAAGGATGCAATGACACCCATATTTCAAGAGGGATGTGAGTATCGACTTACGTCTCCCCGGACCCCCACCCCTTTTTCCCTCGATCCGGTTACGATCCTTTTTTTATATAACTCCCCTGGAGAGAGCCATTTTTTATTCAGAATAACCGATTGGGGGTATCCTCGTGCTCATTGGGGTGCAGGTCTGGGCATATGGCCCCTGTTTATTTCCATGTAATGATTCCTGAGGTCACACTCACCCTGTGAATAGTTTTTTAAGAACAGGATCGTTTCAAAAGCTGCAGTATCCAATAAAATAGATGAATGGTATCGTTGCACCAATTAGCCGCCAGGCTCATGTAGAATATGTCAC
>JBAXMF010000094.1:0-7811 GCA_037134435.1 Methanomicrobiales archaeon
CGGTAGGAGATAAATTTTGTAAGGTTACCATGGGAGTCGCGTTACGTGATATCATTGTAGAGTATAAAGTGCCCATTACGTGGGAGGCACTCCCCGGTGTAGCGGCAGTTGACGCCCACAACGCGCTCTACCAGTTCCTTTCAATTATCCGCCAGCCGGACGGTACGCCCCTGATGGATACAAATGGCCGTGTCACCTCCCATCTGTCAGGTATTCTCTTTCGGAATGCGAGTTTCCTGGAGAGAGGGATCCGGCCGGTGTATGTATTCGATGGACCCCCGCCGGATTTTAAGCAAAAGACGATAGAAGAGCGGAGGAGTGCCAGGGTTCAGGCGGGTGTGGCCTGGGAGGAGGCACTTGCAAAGGGGGATACGAAAGAGGCCTATAAGCAGGCACGGTCATCATCAAAGGTTGATCGGGAGATAATTGAGACCTCAAAAAAACTCCTGTCCCTGATGGGGATACCCTGTATCGAGGCGCCAAGCGAAGGGGAAGCACAGGCAACACACATGGTGATGCAGGGTGACGCGTCCTATGTTGTATCGCAGGACTACGATACCCTGCTCTTTGGCGTCCCTATGCTGGTCAGAAACCTCACGATAAGCGGAAAACGAAAAATTCACGGAAGAAGCGTTACATTAAACCCGGAAAAGGTCACCCTCGCCGAGGTTGTGAAAGGACTAGGGATCACCCGGGAACAGCTGATCCAGATTGCGGTACTTATTGGAAATGATTTCAACCCTGGTGTGAAAGGTATCGGCCCAAAGACAGGGTTAAAGCTGGTAAAAGAAGGGTCCTTTGAAAAGACCCTGCGTGAAAGGGAGCCGGATTTCGATCCAGGGCCGGTCATCGACTTTTTCTTACAACCACCGATCACCAGTGATTATGACCTTGCCTGGCATCCACCCGACCTGGTTAAGATTGAAGAGATGCTCTGCGGGGAGTATAATTTCTCGGTGGAACGGGTAAGAAAAGCGCTTGAAGGGATTGCAGGCAAAGCTGGACAGAAGACGCTTGATAAATGGTTTTAATATCTTTTTTCGCGGGTGTTAGTGTTTTTGAAATTTTATTCCAGCCTGATTTTTTTTAAAAAGCAGGACTTGGTACGTATTGCTGCTTCGTAGTGGTATTTCCGTTTTACTAATGTACACCTGACTGTTATCCTGAATTAAAACAGGCAGGTTGATAGGGTAGGGTGTAATAAATCCAACCTGATGCGATCGTATGTCCTTCCCCTGAGGTATTTCCTATTCTTATTCCTTATCATAGGCCTGATGATCCTTGCAGAGATCGTTGCATCTTTCAATGTAGCCCAGCATGTGACCCTTATCATAGACAGCCCATTTCAAAATCCAATCGTTGAAAAAGTCTTCGAAACGGTCATTATTGCGATCTTCATTCTCGTGTTGTATACGGTCGGGGTATACCTGATCGTCAGGAAAATGCCTGATGAAGCGTCCCGTTTCACCGCATCCAGGATTTTTATTACCATACTACTGGCCCTGGGCCTGTTGCTTGGTTTGATGGAATGGGTACAGGATCCCGGGCAAATTGTCCTGGTCCTTGGAATAATCTGGGCTGCTCTTGTGGTGGCCCTCCGTGACCTTATACAGAACGTGGTCGGGAGCCTGACACTGCTTACTACCAGGATGTACAGGATCGGGGACCGGATACAAATTAGGGGTGTATATGGAATTGTAATGGATATCGGGATCTTCAGGACCACCCTGATGCAGCTTGACAAGGAATCAGGGGACCATCCCCGCGGTGAAATAGTAACCATGCCGAATGGCGTTCTTTTCAGGGAAATGATCACAAATACCAGCCGGGACCTTTCTGTTACCGGTGATGAGATACGGATAACACTTCCTTTTTCTGCAGATTTGCAAAATGCCCGGAAACTTGTTCTTGATGTCGTGCATAAGCATACCATTGAGATCCAGGAACAGGCGGCAAAGGAAATAGAAAAACTTGGTGATAAGAAGTACCTGCCTGCCTTTGGGACACAGCCGACCGTATATTTCCATATTGATGAGTACCAGGTCCTCATGGTCGTGAAGTATTTTACCGACTCATGCCGGCGGTCAGAAATTAAAAGCCTGCTGGTCGAAGAAATATCCGGCCTTATACCTGGTATCAAAAAAATTGATCAACAGGACCCTTGATAACCCTTTTTCCTGCTTGGCAGGTGCGAATCGTATAATTTTTATCTTTTACCCTGGTTGCATGGGTATTCCATTGCTCACTCCAGGAGATTGAATATCCTGGGACCGTATCTGGTTGTGGCCCGGATCCTTTTGGGGCGACACCTGGATGACCGCCGCCCCGTTTCCAACACACCAACATAGTTCGTCTCTCTTCCTGTTACAAACTGGTTTACGGTGTGAGCCTGAATGGTTTTCCGTTAGTTATCCCTTTGGCCAGGCGATTTTACTTCACCTTTACTACCCTGTCAGAATATCCTTCCATTGTGATCATGTTGAAGCCGTCGATCTTCTCGCTCCCGTCGCGTGTGAATATAAATGAATCTGCTGATTCCGGGGTTACAAAGAACGTATCATTGCCCTCGAAAAAGAGCTCCACGGTCTCATGGGGCACAACCGATGTATAAAACATGCGGCTGCCGTCGGGAACCACGGTAATAGTCCAGGTCTTCTCCCACTCTGGCGCATATATCCCTGCATATTCTCCGGGTTGTTCCTTGGCCAGAGGGATAGCGCTGCGTTTTATCTTCTGCGGCAGGGTATACGACCCGTTCAGGACAATTGCCGACAGGTCTTTGATGAGTGTTACCATTGGTGTCCTGTCATAGTTTGACAGGAAGATAATGGTTGCCCCCTCATCCGGGTAATGGATGGTGTACGAGATAAACCCGAAGTTGCGGTCGCCATGGCCGATGGCAGTACGGTTGCCTACTTTTGCCTGTACAATACCGTAGCCGTTAGCAATCATTGCGTCCAGCGATTGCCCGGAAAGGATTGCGCCCGGGGTATGGAAGGCCCGTTCCCACCGGAGGAGGTCTTCGGTCGTGGAATGGAGTGAGCCGGCACCGTAGGTGTTGTGGATATTCTGGAGATCATAGTGGACCTGTTTCCCACCCATCGTTGTATACCCGGATGCACGGTTGGTAAAGACGTCGCGGGCATTGTCCTGCCCCGTGCTGTTCATCCCGAGAGGCAGGAAGAGATTTTCCCTCAGGTATTCGTTATACGACCGGCCCGAGGCGCGTTCGATAATGTAGCTCAGCGTGATGTAACCGTTGTTGGAGTAGGTGTAACTCTTTCCGGGTTCGAAGGTGAGGGGTAGGGGGGTCAACCGTCCCATGAGTTCCGGGAGGGAATAATCGATCGGATCTGTAACCAGGAAACCTCCCTCGGACGGGATGCCCGAGGTATGGTTCAGGAGCTGGTAGATCCGGATATCTTTCCATTGTGGGGCGTCCGGGATGTACCATGCGACGGGGTCAGTGACGTTCAGGCGTCCCTGCTCCTGCAACTTCATGATGGCCGCCGCGGTGAACTGCTTGGTGTTCGAACCGATGGGAAAGACGGTCTGCGTTGAGCTTGGTACGGAGAACTCGTAATTCGCTATCCCGTAACCTTTGGATAGGAGTACGGTCCCGTTCCGGGTGACCAGCACGGTTCCGCTGAAACGTCCGGCATCAGTTAATGCTGTCATGTATTCGTCAAGGTTTTTATTTGCCGCTGCACCCGGGCCAGTAAGCTGCACCGGTGTGCCGGAAGCGCTGGCCTGCCTGATGCTTTCCCCAGGTATGGGTGATGTAACACAACCAGCAGTACAGATAAGAATTACCAGAATAATACCTGCAATCTTCCAACTCATTGTCACAACTCCGTTTCCTTCCCCAAAATATCCGGGGTTACCTGGGAAAGGTAGATATGAAAAGGACGGTCGCGAAACGAAAAAAGGTTGTGATGTCCAGCGGGTGTTTCATTCCTGTGGGGTTATGCGTTTTCAGAATTATAATTATAATTCTGCAAAAATGATTACCGTCTGCTATTGTATTGTATAAAAGCAATCAACGGAGCAAAAAAAAATTATTTGTTCACTGGATTTTTCGCCAGGTATGAGCAAACCGCTGGATTGCTGTGAAATGGCCGAAAACGCCGAATATCACGAGTAACCACCCAAGGAGCGGCATCCCGAGTACTCCCTCCGGGAATCCCAGAGTCAGGACCCCTGCCACCATTATCAGCAACAGGCGGTCTGCGCGCCCTAGTACCCCTCCATAAAATCTTCCGGCACCAACCGCCTGTGCCTGGGTACCGATATACGAGGACATGAGGACACCCGTCAGGGCAAAAATCCCAAGGAGCCATCCGGAATTTCCCCCGCCGATAATACCGGTGATGATGAAAATATCTGCGTAGCGGTCGATTACGTGGTCGAGAAAATCTCCCTTCGGGCTCTGGATATTCATTGCACGTGCCAGAGCGCCATCCAGTGCATCCAGGCCCGCATTCAGCGCGACCATCACGACCGCAGGAGCGATATAGTTAAAATAGAAAAAGACACCCGCAGCAATTGCTGCGACCAGTGATCCGACGGTCAGGATATTGGGAGTCAGGCCCATCTTCATCGAGACGGCAATGAAAGGGTTGAACCAGTTCTTCACGTGCGGCCTGAAATGGTCAAGGGTCATGTTATTGGCTCCAGGTAGTCCGACCAGTCGTTCTTCCCATAAGAGGAAGGTATCTCCCTCCGGATAAACTGCTCTATATGTTCCACGCAGGAGGGAATCACGGCACTGGTCGTGTCAATTTCCAGAATATTCCCTGGCGGGTGGATCTCAAGGGTCTCGACAAGGACCACATCGAGCGCTTCTGCTTCCACATTCTCCCGTATTTTCTCCCCTCTGTATCCCCGTTTCACAAGCCTTGATTTGAGGATATCCGGCCTGCAACGGAGAACGATCACAAGGTCGCAGGGCAGGAGATGAGCGAGGTGCCCTTCAACAAACCCGTCGACTGCATTAAAAGATGCGACCCAGGCTTCCTCGTCAATAATTCCGGTGTCCCGTTCATTGTCCGCCTCAATAATAAATTCCCTGGCCGTTTCGGTCGCATGAACCACCAGGTACCCCCGCCTTTCCAGTTCTTCTGCAATCGCAGACTTCCCTGTACCGGGGGTCCCGGATATCCCGTACATCATGGAATTACGCGGCTGAAGGCATCAATGCACATCTCGTTTTCCCAATCGGCCCCGATACTCACCCGTACATAGTGGTCTTCAAGACCCCGGAAACTCCGGCACGACCGCACGAGTACCCCCATCCGGGAGAGACGGTCAACTGCTTCGTCGGATGTGAGTGGCGCAACGTCCACCATGATGAAGTTTGCATCAGACGGCATGGCCGGATAGTTCAACCGCCCGGGTAATTCCTTTCGCCACCGGATTACCCGTGCCCTGGCTGTTTCGACATGGTGTATATCTGACAGGGCACCAACTGCCGCGGCAGCCGAGACCGCATTGAGGGTGTGGGGTGTCGCAGCACGGAGAAAATAGGGCTTGAACCATCCAGGCACAAAGGCATACCCTACCCTGAGCCCGGCAAGCGAGTAGGCCTTCGAAAAGGTCCTCCCGATGACCAGGTTATCGTAGTCCCGGAGCAGCGGGAGATAATCCAGGTCTGAAAATTCCACGTAGGCATTATCGAGGAACAGGACACATTCGATATGCTCCAGGATTTCCCTGATCACTTCTACCGATGTCCCGTTTCCTGTCGGGTTATTGGGTGTGCACAGGAACGCCAGCTTCGCCTCTTCGCACGCTTCGATAAACGGGACAGGCTCAACTTCAAACCCCGGCCCCCTTGGTACCTCGACGACCCCCGCTCCCTGCGCAATGGCGGAAAGACGGTAAAAAGAGAAGGTCGGTGTGGAAATCGCGACGAGGTCTCCGGGTTCCACAAGGGTCCGGATCGTTGTCTCGATAACCCCGTCCATGCCTACGCCGGTTACGAATGGATAGTTCCCATGCGCCAAGGTAAGGGCGTCATGAAGGGATACCTGCAACTCGTCGGGGTACCGGTTCGCGGATGAAAGTGCTTCGTAACCCAATTTCAGTGCAACTCCCGAAGGAGGGTCCGGGTTTTCGTTGCTTGCAAGACGGGCGACCCGTTCAAGACCATGTTGTTTCCCTATATCGGCCGCGTTCTTCGCAAAGACATAGCCCTCGCTCTGGTAGCACCCCCTAACCGATCGTTTCATTGACTACCTCAATCACACGGTCGATCTCGCGGTCGCTGATGACAAGGGGGGGCATAAGCCGCAGGTTCCCATCCGCAGCGCAGTTTACGAGTACACCATTTTTCGCGCAACTGTCCCGGATGGAGACACACCGGTCGCCGGTGGTCATCCCAATCAGGAGACCGGCAACCCGGGGATTATGCCTGGACAGGCCATTCCTGAACCGTTCTGCCTTTACAGGAATGGATGGGAGAACTTCTTCGATGATACCGATCGTTGCGAGTGCCGCAGCACAGGCAAGCGGGCCTCCCGCAAACGTGCTCCCATGCTCACTCTTCTGGAATTCGAGCCCTTTCCGGGCCACAAGTGCTCCCATCGGGAAACCGCTCGCAATTCCTTTAGCTATCGTCACAATGTCCGGCATGATACGGGAGTGCTGGTAGGCGAACCACTTCCCTGTCCTCCCCATCCCGGTCTGTACTTCGTCGGCGATCATCAGGGCGCCGTGGTCATCGCAGATCTCACGGACCCCTTCAAGGAAACCAATCGGGGGTATGATGACACCTGCTTCACCCTGGACGGGTTCTACAAGTACGGCGGCTGTAGTGTCATCCACTGCCTTTTTCAGTGATTCGAGGTTTCCATATTCCACAAATGAACATTCAAGCCCAAGTGGTTCGAACGGCTCACGTATTGCGGGTTTGTGGGTAACTGCAAGTGACCCGATCGTCCTCCCGTGGAACCCGTGTGTGAACGCAACAAATTTTTTCCTGCCGGTTCGCACACGGGCCAGTTTTATCGCACCATCGTTTGCTTCTGCCCCGGAGTTGGAGAAAAACATCTTTTCAAGGCCTGATATCTCAACCAGCTTCTTCGCCAGCTCTGCCTGGTGCGGTACGTAGTACAGGTTGGAGCAGTGGATCAGGTCATGCGCCTGGTCACAGATCGCTTTCACCACGGCCGGGTGGCAGTGACCGGTACTGCACACGGCAATCCCTGCTACGCAGTCAATATACTCCTTTCCGTCTGAGTCCCATACTGTTGAGCCCGATCCCCGGGTAATCATCATGTCCCGTGTAAATGCGGGCATAAGGTACTGTGCATCCAGCTCCCTGAAATTGGATGAATTTTTCATGTGTATCCTTCCTTGGTTAGTTGTCCTGATTTTTCATATGGTTATTTTTCTGTTGGGGGGATTATTCGCCGAAATTTTCTGGCGGGAGATTTTGCCATGCAAATCCCTGCTGTTTCCACCCGTCTCATTCATACTCAATTGTCGCCGGTGGCTTTGGGGTGATGTCGTACACGACCCGTGATACGCTTCTGATCTGCCCGGTGATCCGGGACTCGATTTTTGCCAGTACCTCGTACGGGAGATGAAGCGGGTCCGCGGTCATACCATCCCGCGAGTTGACCGCTCGAACGGCAACTATCCAGCCATGGACCCGGTTATCCCCCTTCACCCCGGTCCCAAGACCTACCACTGCGGCAAGGCACTGCCATGGACGGAATGCTTCAACCAGTTCGTCCTCGACAATCCAGTTCGCCTCCCTGGCGACCTCAACTTTTTCCGGGGTCACTTCCCCGATTATCCTGACTGCA
>JBAXMF010000095.1:0-7793 GCA_037134435.1 Methanomicrobiales archaeon
CCTCGACCCTGAAAGCGGGATGAACCTCCGCAAGAAGCAGATCTATGATAATTTCCTGGCAGCAGTGGACAAGATGATCGAAGCAAAACATGAGCCTCAAGCTGGTTAAGAAATTTATCAATATCGAATCCATGTTCCCGGATAGTGGGTGCAGGAAAGCAATTCTGTTGCGGTATAGTGCGTATCAGTTGGCTGGGGCATTTATGGAGTTGGAATTTTTTATGTTCAGCCTGGTAAGTACAGGGGGTCTGTAGGGTGGCCGGCCCCCAACTGAGCTAAGATGTTATTTCAGGGTGGTATCTGACAGGCAAATTTCAGTACAAACATACCAGAATTCCTGCCAGAAATTTTTTTTGGTTTATTAAAAAAAGAGCGGATGCCCAACTCAACGCCTGAAATTCCGTTTTGATAAGATTATAAAAAAACACATAAATAATAGGATAACATCGTTCAATTTAACAAAAGAGAGAATTGATGATGAAAATGAAACGGGAATTCATGGTATTACTGGTGTGTCTGTGCCTAGCATTTGTCCTGGCTACCGGATGCACTACACAGGTATCAACACCTGCAGCTACGCCGACTGCCACCCCGGCTGCAACTCCGGCCGGCACGGTTCTGCCCAGCCTTGTCGGGAACTGGACTGGAATGTCAAGAGGTTACGTGGATGCATCCGGATACCAGGCCACTGAGGAGGTCATCAGGATGAATGTTGTCGAACAGACAGACCGCCTCTTCAAAGGACAACTTTCCTTCCCGGAAAACGGGACCCTGACAACGAAGGAGTTTGCCGGGGTTCTCGGTGCCGATGGGAAGACTATCGAGGACGTGGAGTACCCGGGTGGATTTAGTGACGGGGTTGTCATATCCGCTGATGAGATAGAACTTATCTTCAGAGACCAGGCCAAACCGTCCACCATCACCATCGATTCCCTTAAGCGGTCAACCGCTTCCAACAAGGTGGCCACCCCGGCCATTCAGCCGATGCCCGGCCTTCTCGGCAAATGGAACGGGTCATCGCTGGGCTACATGGATACATCAGGGTACCAGGTCGCCCGTGATGTCCTGGGCCTCAACGTCACCGAACAGACAGGCCGCCTGTTCAAGGGACAGGTCACGTTTTTGCTGAATAAAACCGTGGTAACCAAGAACCTTGCAGGGGTTATCGGGCCTGACGGGAAGACCTTGAAGACCGTGGAGAGCCCTGACGGGTTTAGTGACGGCGTAATACTATCTGCTGACGAGATCGAGCTCACCTTCCGGGACAATGTCTACCCGTCCAGGGTTGTCATCGACTCGCTGTGGCGGTCAACAGCGACCAGCCCCGGGGTCACCTTTTCTGCTTCTGTGATGCCTGGCATTGTCGGGAACTGGTCAGGGATTTCAATTGGCTACATGAAAACAACATCCGGGTACCAGGTTATCCAGAGCACAATGACCATGAATGTCACCGGACAGGCTGATCGGCTTTTCAAAGGCCACATTGGCTACGTGATAAACGGGAGCCCGGTGACCAAGGAGTTTGCCGGTGTCTTTGGCAGGGATGGAAAAACCATCGAAACCGTTGAATACCCGGACGGGTTCAGTAACGGGGTCGTCATATCTGCTGACGAGATACAGCTGGTCTACAGGAACACTGACAACCCGTCGGATATAGCCATTGATACGTTTAAGCGGTCGAAGTAGGGATTTCCAAAGATGGGGTTGAACCACCCATTTTTTCCCGGGATATCCGTTCCAGGGATCCCACTAAATCGTCTAAGGGGTTGCAATTCGATCGCTCACCCGGTTGGCTATTGTGGAGCGGTATGATGTCGTTAAGGAAGGCAGGCGTGTTTGGGACTCATAGATTTCGTAATACCTCCTCATACCACCATGTCACTTTCACCCCGCGCATCCCCCACCAGCTTATATCCCACACCAGTCCAAAAGAATCATAGATGAAGATCATCCATATCGCCGATACCCATCTCGGCCTCGCTGCCTTCAACCGTCTCGACCCGGAAAGCGGGATGAACCTCCGCGAGAAATTAATGTATGAAAATTTCCTGTCGGCGATTGATCGCATTGTTCTGGAAAAACCCGACGTACTTATCCACGCCGGTGACCTTTTCGACACGGTGAAGCCGAAGACCCGGGCCTATACCACCGTGCTCGAAGCACTCGAGCGACTCCATGCGGCCGGGGTCCCATTCGTGGTTATCGCGGGAAACCACAGCATGGTGAAGACACGGTACACTACTTCCCCCTTCGAAGTCCTGGCCTACCACCCTTCCCGTATTACCACAGCACATTCGTTCGTTGCAAAAAGTGTTGAGATCGGGGATACGGTCTTTCACCTGGTCCCAAACATGCTGAACGTGGAGGACTACAGGAAGGCATTCGATAAACTCGACATCTCCAATTCACACCATAACGTGATGGTGACCCACGGGCTCGCGACGACGATCCAGGACAAGCGGCTCCAGACTGTTGGTGAACACGAGATCGACACGACTATGCTCTCTGATGCGTTCGATTACATCGCACTCGGGCACTATCACAGTCAGTGCCAGGTGGCAGATAATGCCTGGTACAGCGGTTCGATGGAATACATCACCTACGGTGAGATCAGGGATCGGAAGGGTGGACTTTTCATCGACCTCGATAAAGGCTCTGTCCGACCACTCGCCCTCCCCCATACACCGATGATCGACCTCGGGACAATGGACTGCCGGGGTATCGCCCCTGATGCACTGCCAGGCGAGGTCACCATGAAAATTGAGGCCGGGGACCTTCCTGCACATGCAATGGTGAGAATTGTACTGGATTCGGATGAATGCGGCTGTGCACGGTCGTTTGACCAGAAAGCACTGCTACCGGTCCGCGAGAGATTGCTCGACCTTAAAATACACTGGGCTGGGGTTGTGGGGGACACCCCGGTCCCGGTACAGCAGGACCTACGGGCAATCGACTATATCAGCGAATTCGAAACGTTTGTAAAAGGGAAAAATCTCGCGCAAAAAGACGAGGACCAGGTGAAAACGCTTGGCAGGGAGACGCTGCTCAGGGTAATGGCCGCTCACCAGGAGGCCTGAACCAATGCTTCCACGGACATTTCACCATGGAGGAGATTTATGCCATGCAAGTACCAGGAAGGTGAGGTATGCTCCTTGAACGCCTCATCATGAAGAATTTCAAGCGGTTTCAGTCCCAGGAGGTCCATTTTAAGGATGGAATTACCGGGATTGTCGGTAACAACGGCTCGGGTAAGAGCACAATCGTCGAAGCAATACTGTTCTCATTATATGGGCTGCAGGGGACCGGGATTGGAAAGGAATTTATCATCTCGTCATTTGCGGGGCCGAAAGATGAGTGCGAGGTATCACTTGACTTCCGGATCGGTGGGCAGCCATACCGCATCATCCGTACCTACCGGCAAGGGAGTTCACCCCCGAAGGCACGTATCTACATGGGGACAAAATTACTTGCAGACACGACGACAAACGTTGCCATCGAGGTGGAACGGATCACCGGGATGGCGGCATCAGACCTTAAAAATACCGTGTATGCCGGTCAGAAGGACCTCCTTTCCCTGATCGAGAGCCGCACCGGTGAACGGAAGAACTGGTTTACCCGTGCACTCGGGATAGACTACCTGAGAGACGAAAGCATGGCGCTCATCAGGGAGCAACTTGATACCGCAACCAGGGAGCAGGGGCTCCTCCTGGGAAAACTTGAAGAACTTGACCCGGCATCGATCGATGCCAGGCTCTGCGAATGTACCGGCTCACTTTTGGACCTTGCACCCCGGCTCGTTTCGCTTCGGGAAGAGCACCGCACGACAGAAGCCTCGAGGGTTGCACATACGCAACACCTTGCGACACTCCGTAAAGCTGAAAAGTTGCACCTCGCCCGCCTCCAGCAGCGGGAAGCTCTTGGCCGGGAGATCCGGATCCGGGCAACCAGTCATGACGGAACGGTCCGCGAATTGAAGGAACTTGAGGTCCGGAAGGCGGAATACGACGCATCGGCCCCACAGAGGCTGGAATACCAGGAGGGCAAAGACCAGCTGGCGGCCATGGGCCGGGTGAGGGAAGTATATACGAAGCTCCGGAATGAGCACCAGAAGTTACATACCGCTGTAGAATCCCAAAGAGAGCAACTGGTGCGAATAGAAGACCAGTTAAAAGCCCAGGGTGAGGCATCCCTGCGGATTGCCGAGCTTGAAGCGCCACTCCTGAAACGTTCACAATGTATCACCAGTCTTGCAGAATACCAGCAGAAACAGGCACAATTCCATGTCCTGAAAACAGAATCAGCACGATTCGATGAGCAGGACCGGTCACTTGAGGTGCAGGTGAAATCGGTGGGAGAAACAATAGTTACCCTGGAGCGCCACGAAAAAGAGCTCGCAACACTCAGCTATGTGCCCGAACTAATCAGCCGGAAACAGCTGGAAAAGAAAAATATGGATGTCGCCAGGGACCACGACCGGCAACGGGAAACCTGGATCAGGCAGGCAAAGGGCGGGGATGAAAATGTCTCTGCATTAAATTTACAGATTCAAGCCCTCCAATCCGAAATATCAGGAGCAGGAGATCCAGAAGCCGCACTCAATACTCTGCGGAAAGAACGAGAAGAAGTGAGCAGGAAAGTGGGAGAACTTACCTCAACTCTTGAGAGGACAGTCCAAGAACTGCGAAAGCTCAACATTGACCGGGACACAGTCAGGAATGCTGGTGCAGATGGGAAATGCCCTCTCTGCAATCAGCCACTTGGCACTCATTACGGGGAGATTGAAGACGAATATAACATCCGGGAAGCATCGCTCGATGGAACCATCCGGGAGACAAACGCTGCCCTTTTACAAATTGCAGCTGGAAAAGAAATGGCTGATGTGCGTGCCGTCCTGCTGGAACGGCAGATCACAGACCTTCACGTAAAGAAAGAACAGTACACCTCCCTCCTGCACCAGGTTGATACACTCCGTGCACAGGCAGAAGATTGGTGTGCGCAGGCGGGATTAGAGCAGGCGGCCATCGAAGCACTCGGTCTCACCCGGTACGATGCTGATGTCCACGAAACCCTGACCCGTGAGATTGCCGCTCTTGAAGAGTCAGAGAAGAAGATCGCTCACCTGAAGGGCCTGGTGGCCGAACTCCTGGTAAAGCGGGAAGAGCGGAACCGGTTCCTTGCGTTGAGCGAAGAGAACGCATCTTCCCGGGCAAAAGTAAAGGAGCAGCTTGCAGGACTCGGGTATGATGAACGCCAGGCAGACCTGCTCGAGCAGGAAAGGAAACTCCTGGAGCCGGTATGGAGCGAATTCCATACACTCACCGAACGGCTCCGGACTGTTCGACAGAACGAAAAAGAAAAAATCGCCATTTCAGAACGTATTGCCGTTTTATTGCAGGAACAAGAGGCCCTTACGGTAACGATCGAGGCCCTCGCATTCAGGGAAGACGACTATCTCACATTACAGTCAAAAGTCCATGCAGGTGAGACATTCTACCGGCGCAGCCTCGAGCTTGAAGCAATGATCTCCCGTATTCCTGATGTCACAGCAAAAGAAAGAAGCGATGCGATGTCCCTCGCCTCCACAGAAGAACAACAAACGATACTTGAAATGGAAATTACCCAAAATCCATTCGATGAATACGTCATACGCGATGCAACAGAAAAGGAAACGACGCTGATGGAGCGGGTCTCGGTGTGTGCCATGGAGATCGCCCGGCAGGAGGAGAGACAGGCCCAGCTCCTTCATGAAGAGAAGAAAATCCGTGAACAGAAAGCCAGATCCGAAGAGTACAGTCGGCAGTACCAGTCATTATCAGAAAAAATCCATTACCACAAACTCACCGGGACCGTGCTCAAGGACTATGTAATCTACCTCATGCAGGTGATCCGCGGTAGGATAGAGGCAGAAGTCAGCCGGATCCTTGGAGAGATTACGAGCGGCAGATATGACCAGGTGATCATCGACGAGGACTTCAATCTCTTCGTCCGGGACATCGATGCCGATTACCCGGTAGAACGTTTTAGCGGTGGAGAGCAGGACGATATCGCCGTGGCGCTCAGGATTGCCCTCAGCCGGTACCTGGCAGAGTTCCACCAGCTCCACGAAAGCACTTTCCTCATATTTGACGAGATATTCGGGAGCCAGGATGAGGAGCGGCGGAACAACCTGATCGCCGCACTCAGGACGCAGGAAGCATACTTCCCGCAGATCATCCTGATCTCACATATCCCCGAGATCGAGGGAGAATTTTCGAATACACTCCTCGTGGAGTGCGGTCCTGACCAGGTGAGCCGGGTGCAGGAGGTCAGTACATGAAGAAATATGAATGGTCGATTGCATCAACCGTCGAAAAGATCAGGAAGACCGTCCCGACTGACCTCGTTGACAGGTTTCTGGCATCGGAAGGTGTCAGCAGAGAGTTATTCCGTTCGTTCAAGCCCGAAAAGAAGGGTATAATATCCGCAGTCGACGGCAGTAATGCAATGGTGTTCGATTCGGGAAATTTTTCCATCGCAGCTGTCCGGGCTGCAGAGACCGGGTTTGAACATGGTATCCGCCTGACACGATCTGTAACCCCCCTATCCGTCTTTATGATCGGCCCTGAAGAAGTCAACCCCGATTTTCCCATCCTGTTTCAGGAATATTTCGGGATGCCTCCCGGGACCCCGTTAAGCAACGAAGACTCTTCCGTTGCAGCATCGGTGCTTCGCGATACGTTAGAGTACCAAATTGCTCTTGAACAGGCCCAATCACTGCAGAAAGACTCCCTTCTCCTTCTTGATGGCGCCCTCCGGGTCACCCATGCAAGCCATGATTCAGTCCTGCAGGAGACGGTCCGTTCCGCACAGAGGCGGGGGATCCTCATCGCCGCCGTCTCAAAACGGACGAGTGCCACGTGGGGTGGGGGCTATCCGCTCCTTCCCTCCGTTGCCGGGGTTGCGGCCCGGGCGGGCATAACTGCACCATGGTGGGTAAAAGTAGATGGCAGCATACCAGACCGTCACCAATTTGACCAGTGGCGTCACGGGGACTATTACATCGCGAAACTGCACCCACAGGCCCGGATGCCTCTGAAAGTCGAGCTCCCGGTGGGGACCCCTGATGAGATCGCAGGGGTTACGTTCGCGAGGCTCGCCGGCATGGCCGATGACCGGCGGATCCCCGGGTACCCGTTTCCCCTGCTCGATGCACACCGGGCGGTGGTAATCGATTCCGCAATCCTTGACCGGGTACGACAGGACATTACCAGGGGATGTAACGGGGAAGGAATGGACGAACGGGAATTTAACCAGATATTTGGAGATTACCATGACGAATTCAGGCGATATTGAGCCAAAGGACCATTCGAAGTACCGGTTGATCGGAAACAGCGTCCTTTCATACCGGTTCATCGTCCCACACGATGCGGTCGTGTACGTTGGCGATATTAAAAAAATAAGGGATACGATAAAACATTATACGTTTTTCGCAAAGGTCTGCGACCTTGTCCACGCGAGCAATTTTTCCGACGAACGCTGGGACACACGGCCCTATGGAGAGGAGTTCTACGGACTCTCTGAAGACGTTTTTCTCGAGGTGGAAGCGGTCCCACTCGGATTTATTGACGAGGCCGGGAAATTCCGGAAACCAAGGACACTTCCTGCAAAGTTCTCTCCCGTTGAAGAACCGGGAGGTGAGGACTTCCAGTTCCTCCGCGACCTGATGGGTGAGATCGAAGTCGGCCTGATGAGGACCGGCCAGGGGGCTCTTGAAGACGTAAGGGTGAAGATTCCTGCCGACATCCTCCCGCAGC
>JBAXMF010000096.1:0-7756 GCA_037134435.1 Methanomicrobiales archaeon
TATGCCTCCTTCGTAATCCTTCCAATAGTATATGCCATGAATTTGAGAAAGAGACGAGGGGTATATTTGGTTCAAAATCGTAAGAATCGGCCAATCAATCCAATTTAAAGTCTTCGGGTGGACCCTTGGGATGGAGGAGTACTTCCTGATGAACTGCTTATCAAGGGCATCCAGAATTTCCTTTATCGCTTGCACCACTGCCGGTGCCACTGCTACCCAGCTAGAGGGAAAGGCCAGACTACCGGTGCCTCCTGTCCGCTCCCGATTCGGCTTCGTGAAAGAATATTGCTGCGGCGAGATCAATGCGCGGAGGGCAGGAGGAACACGGTTGATCACGTCTGTAACCGTTCTTTCTGAGGTTTGCTTCATGTACCCGCCGAGGGATTTTAACAGATTATTGATATCTATTCCATTCTTCTTCGTGTTTCGTCGAATATTTCACGGCAATTCAAAGCCTGATACAGATTTTCAGCTGCTTCAATGGTCCTGATAGGAGGGGATATATTGAGGGTGGGAACCATTTCACACGTTCCTGGTTTTTTGGGCATAAATCAATCGGCCAAGAACATTCTTATTCTTTCAGTGGTAAAGTTGGGTTATAAAGCCCGGGAAATTGCACAAAAATAAGTCTGTGACATAATTTAAGAGACTTCATTAAAAATGTGCTGATTCTGATCGTTGGCAGCAGGAAAAAACCTTCACTCTATGGCAGGAGATTTTGATTTTCATGGCATCTATACAAACTATTCCTGGTAATTCTGAATGCAACAAAGTTGAGTCACAGAAAACGATCTCCCCGAAAATCCGGTGGCTTGTTTTATTGTTGTTCCTCGGTACCTTGATCACTGCACCCGTGTTGGGCGCACCTGGATGGAAATTCCATTCAGACCTTGCCAATTCCGGCGTATATGATGATGGGGGGACCAGCCCGGATGGAACACTCCTCTGGAACTACACGGCGGGAGATGGGGTGAGTACTAATCCGGCAGTAGTGAACGGAATCGTTTATTTTGGAAGTCATGACAAAAACCTCTACGCCCTTGACGCGGCAACCGGGGCACTAAACTGGAATTATACCACCAATGATCCCTTTGGTTGGGAGAGTTCCAGCCCGGCAGTGACGGACGGAATCGTATATATAGGCGGGATAACGACCAAGCTTTATGCGCTTGATGCCGCCACCGGCATGCACCTCTGGGATTATACTGTACCGGCAAACACCACCACAAGAAGCGATGTTAGTTCCAGCCCGGCTGTGGCAAATGGTGTGGTTTATGTGGGAAATTTTGACGGTAACCTTTACGCGTTCAACACCGCAACCCATGCTCTCCTTTGGAACTTCACTACCGGAAACTATGTGTTTTCCAGCCCCGCGGTGGCAAACGGTGTTGTTTATTTCGGCAGTTGCGACAATAACCTGTATGCACTGGACGCGGTAACCGGGGCGATGCTCTGGAACTACACAACCGGAGCCCAGGTGCTGTCCAGTCCGGCTGTGGCGAACGGTGTCGTCTACGTCGGGAGTCGTGACAATAACCTCTACGCACTCGATGCAGCAACGGGAACGCACCTTTGGAATTACACCACGGGAAGCTATGTAGATTCCAGCCCGGCTGTTGCGAACGGCGTTGTTTATTTCGGGAGTCTTGATAACAATACCTACGCCCTTGACGCGACTACCGGGGCGCTTCTCTGGAACTTCACAACCGGAAACCGGGTGGGTTCCAGCCCGGCTGTTGCGAACGGTGTCATCTATATTGGAAGTCGCGATAACAATACCTATGCACTAGACGCAGCAACAGGGGCACCCCACTGGAAATACACAACGAGAGGGAGTGTAACTTCCAGCCCGGCCGTGGCGAACGGTGTTGTTTATTTCGGTAGCCAGGACCGGAACCTCTACGCGCTAGGCTTTTCCCCGGAGAGCCCACCGGACAGCATCACCAACCTGCACCCCACTATCAATCAGCAGGACCGGATCACCTGGAACTGGACCGATCCCACATCAAACGGATTCTCCCATGTCATGGTCTACCTTGACGGTGTGTTCCGTGAGAACGTGACAAAGGGGATTGGCACCTGGACCGCCACGGGTCTCCACCCCGGGACGGCGTATTCGATCGGTACGAGGACAGTCGGAACCGGGGGGTTAATTAACGAGACCCTGGTGGAAAGCACAGCAAGGACTGAACCGGCAACCCGGTCGATGGCGTGGAAGTTCCGGTCAGACCTTAATAATTCTGGCGTATTTGATGACGGAGGGAAGAGACCGGAAGGGGCTCTTCTCTGGAACTACACAGCAGGGGGAAATATCTCCTCCAGCCCGGCAGTAGTAGACGGGGTCGTATATGTGGGAAGTTGGGATGATAATCTCTATGCATTTAACGAAACAACAGGGGCATTTCTCTGGAAATATAACACCACCGAGACCCCCAATCCATACGTGAGTTCCAGCCCGGCAGTAGTAGACGGGGTCGTGTACATTGGAGGCGCCAGGTCAAAGATCCAGGCAATCGATGCGGACACCGGGGCACTTCTCTGGAAATACACTACATCGGAACAATATATTACAAGGGCAGAGGTGAGTTCCAGTCCGGCGGTCGCAAACGGGGTTGTCTATGTAGGGAATTATGATTCCAACATCTACGCATTCAACACATCAACGGGCGATCTCCTCTGGAATTACACGATCGGAAATGAAAAGGGATTCTGGTCCAGCCCGGCAGTAGCAAACGGAGCCGTCTATGCCGGATGTTATGACGGCAAACTGTATGCACTTGATGCCGGTACGGGGACACCCCTCTGGAATTATACGACGGGTGGGCAGGTGTGGTCCAGCCCGGCAGTAGCAAACGGGGTCGTCTATTTCGGGAGTAATGATAACAACCTCTACGCACTTGATGCGGCAACCGGGGCACTCCGCTGGAATTACACGACGAACGGAGGGGTAAGGTCCAGCCCGGCAGTAGTGAACGGTGTCGTTTATGTCGGAAGTTCTGATAACAACCTCTACGCACTTGATGCGGCAACCGGGGCACTCCGCTGGAATTACAAGACCGGGGACATAGTAAGGTCCAGCCCAGCTGTGGCTAACGGGGTTGTTTATTTCGGCAGCTGGGATACCAACCTCTATGCCCTCGAAGTTTCCACCGGCACACTCCTCTGGAAGTACAAGACAGGGGGTCCGGTGGTCTCCAGCCCGGCTGTGGCAAACGGGGCGGTCTATGTCGGGAGTCGGGACGGTAATCTCTATGCGATTGGTACTTCCCCAAAAAAACCGCCGGCTAGCATCTCCAATCTCCATGCCACCAGCATACGGCAGGACCAGATCACCTGGGCCTGGAACGATCCCTTACCACTGTCAGCAGAACACGTCATGGTCTACCTTGACGGAGTATTCCAGGAGAACGTCTCCTGGTTAATCCAGACCTACACCGCGACGGGGCTTACTCCAGGAACGGCATATACAATCAGCACGAGGACTGTCGGGTGGGATGGTCTGATTAACGCGACCTGGGTAAACCAAACAGTGACCACCCGTGTGCTTTGGCTTTCGGAGCTCGATCCCCCGGATGTCATAGAGGGCAGCCCTGCGTTTATCCTCAACGTCTATGGTATAGGATTTACTCCCGGCAGCACCATCCTCTGGAATGGCGAATGGCAGACGACGCAGTACCTGAGCTACGGACAGTTGAGCATGGAAGTCCCTGCGGAGAAGATTGCACACCCACATCTCGTAAATATCACCGTCTATGACAGTTCCTTAATTGAATCATCCAACTCAGTATTCCTTCCTGTAACAAGCAAGTCCTCCGATGCAAAGGCCTGGAAGTTCCGGTCAGAAATCTACAATACCGGTGTATATGACGACGGGGGAATCAGCCCGGACGGGACGCTCCTCTGGAACTACACAACGGGAGGGCGGATAAGTTCCAGCCCGGCAGTAGCAAATGGTGTTGTCTATGTCGGAAGTCAGGACAGCAACCTCTACGCCGTCGATGCGAAAACCGGAACGTTTCTATGGAATTATAAGACCAACGAGCCCTCTGACTGGGTGAGTTCCAGCCCCGCGGTGGCGAATGGTATCGTCTACATAGGAGGTATGAAGACCAAGCTTTATGCGCTTGATGCCGCTACCGGCAGCCTTCTCTGGAATTATACTGTACCGAAAAAATCCACGACGATAGCATCTGTGAGTTCCAGCCCGGCTGTGGCAAACGGTGTTGTGTATATCGGTAATTTTGACGGTAACATTTACGCGTTCAACGCCTATACCGGGGCGCTCCTCTGGAACTATACAACCGGGAACTATGTGTTTTCCAGCCCGGCTGTTGCGAACGGTGTCGTCTATGTTGGCAGCGATGACCATAACCTGTATGCGCTGGACGCGGCAACCGGGATGCCCCTCTGGAACTACACGACAGGAGGGCGGGTTTTTTCCAGCCCCGCGGTGGCAAACGAGGTCGTCTACTTCAGCAGTTATGATAATATCACCTACGCTCTCGACGCAAAAACCGGGGCGCTCCTCTGGAACTATACAACCGGATACCAGGTGGACTCCAGCCCGGCTGTTGCAAACGGTATCGTCTACATTGGTAGTTATGATAAAAACCTCCACGCCCTCAACGCAAAAACCGGGAACTTACTCTGGAATTACGCAACCGGACACATAGTGCGCTCCTGTCCTGCAGTGGCGAACGGCGTCGTCTATTTCGGTAGTTGGGATAATAACACCTACGCTCTCGACGCAGCTACCGGGACATTACTCTGGAATTACAGAACGGGAGGGAGTATAACTTCCAGCCCGGCCATCGTGAACGGTGTTGTATATATCGGGAGCAACGACAAAAACCTCTATGCACTCGGTTCCACCCCGATAACCGGGGGAGGTAAGGGTTACTACCGGATCCATTCGAACGTTGACGGCGCTGATGTGTATTTCAATGGGGACTGGTTCGAGGGGACTATCACGAACGGTACCCTGCTTGTTGAGACCTGCACCACCTGTACACCCGTCTGGACATACACCGTCAAAAAATGCGGGTACTTCGCCATGACGCAAAATAATACCAGGTACCCGGGCAACAATGAGACAATTGACCTTTATGCCAACCTGACCCCCCCCAGGGAGCCACTGATTGCCGATTTCACCAGCAATATAACCTCAGGACCTGCTCCGCTCTCTGTCGGGTTTACAAGCCAATCCGTGGGTATCGCGGAGACGTGGAACTGGAGCTTTGGGGATGGGACATATTCCGATGAGAAGAAACCCATCCATACCTACACCACTGACGGCGTTTACACGGTCATTCTTTCGGAAACCAATAGTGCCTGCCAGAACGATTCAATAGTGAAAAAAGACTATATCATCGCCAGTAAATCCCCTGGACCTTCGTTTATTGCGGACTTCACTGTCTCACCCGTGACCGGGACTGCACCCCTGACGGTGAAATGTACCGATAAATCTGTTGGAAATCCGACCATGCTTGTATACGATTTCGGGGACGGGACGAACGTCACGGGACCAAATCCCACACATACCTACCGGTTCCCGGGTGTTTACACGATTACCCTGTCCATTATGAAATATAACACCACTACTTATTCCATCATGGGCAGCACCGCAACAAAACAAAACGCGATCACCGTGAACAGTGTGCCCGTGGTCCCCCTTGTCGCAAAATTCGCTGCTTCGCCTGTCAGCGGGACTGCCCCCCTGGCTGTTTCCTTCACCGACCAGTCGACCGGAAACCCTTCATTCCTGAATTATGATTTCGGGGACGGCATCAATGCAACCGGTAAGAACCCGGTCCATTCGTACCGCTTCCCCGGGGTCTATAATGTTACCCTGTCCATTTTTAAATTTGATAGCAGCAGCGGTTCGATGCTGAGTAATGCGTCGGTTCAAAAGGGCCTAATCGTCGTCAATGGAATATAATTTACAATTATCTATTTTTCCACCTGACGACGTCTGCCTCACCCGTTATCAAATGGTGCTATCCTTGCAGGATGCCCACAAAGCTCCTGTTTTCGGTGGACAGCAGCGCTAGTCTGACTGCGTAAAGATATCCCACCCGAAGGTTGGCAGGTAAGAGAATGCCCCCTGACTGATTCACCTTCACCGGGAAATCAGCAGACTCTATTGCAACCCTGTTATGGCTGCACCCCAGTCCATTAAATGCCGGAAAATTACCATTTCTGGGTATAAATTGTGGTTTTTGTGAAAACCGGGAAAAAGATATTGCCCAAATAAACCCCCTGGTATAGCCTTATCCTTACTATAATCCTCTTAAATAGCCCTATTTGTCATTGAAACCAATCGGATGAAAACGCGGGCGATTTAAACGAACAGGAGCACAAGATATCAGGTAGGGTGGGACATGACCCGCCTGTATAAACGTAGTGCTCCTCTATTTTGGGCGAAAATTTTGGTTGTTTTAGCCGGTTTTGAGGTGGGAGGGAATACATTTTGGAAGACTGATCTCACCTGAGTTATTTAACAGCTTTTTAGATCAGCGAGACTTGGTTACAGGCCGGGGCATCCCGACTTGTAAAGTAACCGGATATACTGACGTGGATACTATCCTTGCGAGCGGCCAATTCTATGTATCTGACTGTTTTTTCTTATAATACGTGCAAAAAGAGCCGCATCGCTCACACCCTTCGTTGCAGGGTTCCACATGAATGGTAATTATTGACCGCGGGTATTCAAGTTTCAGATCAGACTCAAGATGGTCCTGGAGGTCATGGACTATCTCAACAGAAAGTTCTTTTGGCATCACCAGGTGGAAGTTAATGAATATTTCCGGGCCTGCCCGCCGTGTTTTCAATTCATGGAATCCCGCGTATTCACTTGCATGTTCACAAATGATTTCCTTGATACGCAGTTCATCGGCCTTTGGGAGACTCTGGTCCATCAGGTCAGAGAGGGAACGCTTTGTCAGGTCGAACGCGGCTTTCATTATTACAATGGCAACACCAATGGCAAAAAGTGGATCAAAGAGCGTAATCCCGGTCAGTCGTATAAGAATAAGCCCGAAAAACACACCGAGCGAGGTAAAGACATCAGTCCGGAGGTGCCAGGCATCACTTTCAAGGGCGATTGAGTCCGTTTGCTTTGCAACCTTCATGAGCCGCGAAGACACATACCAGTTCACCAGTGCTGAAAATCCCATAACGGCGATACCTGCGAAGAGCAATTCCGGCGTGAAATGTTCAGGTTCCTCTCCAAGCAGTTTTATTACCGATTCATAAATAATCAGGATGGCCGCGACAAAAATTAGCAACGCTTCTACGAGGCCGGAAATATCTTCGAATTTCCCATGACCAAAGGTATGTTCTTGATCAGGAGGTTCAGCTGATTTCCTTACCGCAAAAAAAGCAATTACTGCGGCAACCAGGTCCATTGAAGAATGAATTGCTTCAGAGATGATACTCACGGAGCCAATGGCGATCCCAACGACAAACTTTAGCAGGACCAGTCCGCTATTAGAGATAATAGAGAGTCGTGCGGTCTTTTCTTTCAGTTTGTCAAGAGTTTTTTTATCTGGTTCTGGCATCGTTATGGAATCCTTATTCTATTTGGGTTGTACGTTATTTCAAGATATTGAGAAATTCTGTGCCCCGGTACTAACCTGTCCAACAATGATCCCCGCTGGTTGGACGGGTTCAGAAGCAGTCTTCCATCGGCAACCCTATATCTTCACAATTGTAACTTTTACGTTTAATAATGAAATGTCCCGCATGCGATGTTGAC
>JBAXMF010000097.1:0-7746 GCA_037134435.1 Methanomicrobiales archaeon
CGAAATTTCAGAACTCAAGCATATATCCACAAAATTCATTAAAAAATCTCTTTCGCATTTGACCACAGATTTCGCACCCTTGTAAAATAGGATTAATAAGGGTGATTATTATTATAGCTTAACTATATATCTTAGAATCCGATATTACCTAAGCATAATGGAATTTAAAGCTCCCGTAGGAAGCCATATGCTAAAGTGGCTCGAACCACGCAACCGCAAAGGACAGCAATTTTACAACGGTGTAGCAAAATTGGCGAGGATAGCCCGCAAACGATCATACAGCACCCCCGTTTTATTCCTGGTTATCAAGCACTACGCAGATCGATTTGGAATTGTCGATTATATTAACCGGATTACGGATTGGGATGAAAAACAATGGAAAATCAGTCCTGGGATTCTCGGCCTCAGTATAATTTACCTATGTTTCCTGTCAGAAGATGGTCGGATCCCCCTCTACAAAATACCTGATCACTTGAGAGGTCTCGATCTTACCCTTCTGTTTGGTCAGCCCTTTCATCCTGAAGACTTCAATGATGATCTCTATGCAACTTTTCTCGAGCGTCTGGGAGAAATTGGAAGTCTGAGCATTCTTGCCGGAATAACTGATCAGGTATACCACCTATTCAACATGCCACAAAGCAGCGACCTCAATTCCGATACAACATCACACGTGATGTATGGTGTGTATCCAGATCATGAGGGTAAAGATTGCCGTGGCTTAGTCATCACCAATGGACACAGTAAAGATCATAGACCCGATCGCAAACAGCTAAAAACCGGTTTGATAGTCGATGGAAATGGCGTGGTTCGACTGGTATGTGTCCTTAATGGCAATGAATCTGATAGTACCTGGAACACGATGGCGATCAAAGAACTAAAGAAGAGACTTGGAGATGATATAGACAAGAAAACGATTACTGCGGATTCGAAGTTTGTCAGCCTGCCAAATTTACGCGAAGTCAATAGCTCGGGAAAACCGGTGAAATTTATCTCACTTGTACCTGCGAGTTTTTTCAAAAAACTATCCACAAAAGTCCGAACACTGGCATATGAAAAAGGAGATTGGGTTGATCTTGGAAAATGTTGTCAGAACCTCCAGGCAAAAGACCGTGCAACGTATACAGCACAGAGTTTCGATATGGAAATCGAAGGGAATACCTACAGACTGCTGGCGGTCAAAACCACTTCTTCGGATAGTACAATTCAGCACAGGCTGGAAACGGAACAGGATGGTGTGATTGCAATGACAAAAGACGCATTTTCAAAGAGCTTTGCGTGTGTACCAGATGCAGAGGATGCGATTAAAAAATTTCAGAAAAAAACTAAAAATGCATATTTCAAAGCATCCCTGGTGATAGTTCCGATTGAAAAGGAGAAACAGTACCGAGGGAAAAAACCTGAAGTTCCAAGAGAAAAAGAGATCGTTACGAAATATGAAGTGCAGTTACGTGATCTTATTCCAGATGTTCAACGGATTGAACAGTTTAAAAGAAGTGAAGAATCCTTCATCCTCATAACGAATGTTCCCCATGCTGAACTATCCGATCGGGATATCCTTGTGAAATACAAAAGTCAAGGGGTTGTCGAGAGATCGTTCAGTCGTTTGAAGCGTCCAATGATGGCGAATACGCTCTTCCTGAAAAAACCGGGTCGGATTGAGGGGCTTATGGCTCTTGTCTATGTTGCATTGCTCTTCCAGTCTATTATGCAGGCTATGGCAAGACACAGGGCGAAGGTCCTTGGAGAACTTCCCAAAATAAAATATGCAAAGCGAAAACTTGACGGGCCAACGTATGACTTGGTGACATATCTTCTTACACCTTTTGAGGTCTTGTCTTCGGAAGAGTCTATGGAAGTGAGTTGTTTAGTTCCCGAATTGGAGGAGCATTTGAACTTGCTATTGCATCTGGTTGATGCAGAAGCCTGCTAATTCAGGGCTTTTGGTGAGAATGAAAGATGTGTATAACGAGTGGAACTTGGGATTATTTGGGCTTGTGGATGTAGTTTTTCTCAAAATATCGAGCATAAACGCGGGGATTTGGGTGGTGGTGAGTGTGCCGTTTAAACTCCGTAAGTGAAATTTACATTAGAACGCACAAGGGGCAGAGTTATTGAGATGGTTCGGTGATCCTATTGTTTGAGGGTGCGAAATCTGTGATTCAATAGCCGGGTGAGAAGTTTAGCAGAATAATCCAGGTCCCGGGCTATCCGGAGCATCACCCGGGTCTGTTCTCGTGGTGTCACCCGGTAAGCCTGAACAGGGACCGCCTTTCCGAACACGATAACAGATCGGGCTGACGGTAACATCTGCACAACGGATTTTCTATCGGCATCCGGGAGGTTCGCGATTGCTACCTCGGCGAAAACGTCTATTCCCACATCGGTAAAGAAAGTTTTGAGATCCAACCCCATTTACGCTCTATAACCAATCAGGCTTGTTCCCTCTTCAGGGTATCTCTTCTTTTGAGAACGGATGATTGGGAAAAATGAAAAATTGGTGTTCCATGGGTGCAATAGGGATCGGGCATCCTATACCCGGTTTTGGAATTACTTCGCGCATCTTTAACGTAGTTATCGTTTTATCTGACTCATAGATGGTCAGGCTGCGTATCTTATTCTCCAAAGCAAGTGTAATACATATGAACAGGTCGATACGGCATTCACACACCCGATGCAAAAGCATCAGAACCAGGAAGGTAAGGGCTGTATGGAACGGTTTCATTTCATTTCCTTATCGTTTCCGAGGCTAATTTAACGTGGATAGATAGTATCATTCATACCACCCACCTACAGAGGCTGTTGCACAGTTCGAAAAAAGGGAGGGTTATTTACATACTCGAAAGGAAAATCTCTGTAATTTGCGACTTGTTTAGACAATTTTTGCATTTGCGCAACGACCTCTACAGGAGGACTCTATCAGATCTTGATGACCGTTATACAGGACCCTGTGCCCGGTGATACCATCTCCATTTGGCTGAAAGAATCGTTTTCTAATGGCGTTAGAATTTTATGTATTCGTTTATGAATTAATTATTTATAATTGCTGCAACAAGGCTATATCAGATATACTGTTTGCATCTTACAAGGACAATTAACACTCGTTGCGTACGGGAAGTACTTGGTAAGCGGCTGCTCTTTTCTGTACATTAACAAGCTACATCAGCAACCCAAATTCTCGGCCAATACGGGCAGAATCTAAAAAATCCGAACATTACTGTTAATATTTATCAACATACCCATTTCCGGTCACGAGGAATACAACAGGTCTGCAAAAATAAATGAAGGTAACAATGAATGGTGTAGCCGGTTCGCAGGATCAGCGCTTATCTACGGTATCATTGAAGACGTCCAGAGTGGAACCGACAGGGAAAAGAGGAACAGGGTTTTTAAATCGCCGGGGGAACGGGGAGACCCGAGGGCTTTATCAGCCTTTGTAAACTGTTGTGATGATCAGGACCCTGAAATCAGGATTCATACCATTGAAGCCCTTTCCAGGTTGAGAAGCCGGAGATCAGTCCCCACGCTCATTGAACACCTGGATAATGAAAATGAGTTCCCTGAAGCACGTCAAAAAGCTGCGATGGCACTGGCAGTATTTCATGGTCACCGCGCAATCGAGTGCCTGATGGACCATGTGAATAATGAAGACGAGGACCCGGGCATGAGGGAATATATTGCGGTGCTCACAGGGGGAAAATAGTAGACATTCCGGAGCTGGATGGAACAACCCACTCAAAAAACGTTATTTTTTTGGACTTTTCTGACGTTCCAAAAAATCAATTATGCAACGACCTCTAAAGATATCCTGAAATTTGCTTCATGTCCCCGGGGCACACATCCGCCGTTTTCGTGACTACCGCAGAAATCGAGGCGTTTTTAAATCCCTGTAACTTCAATGTCTTTTTTACAACAGAATATTTTTCATGGGATGGAGTTGGAAGGAGTGGAACCCTTACTTTCGATGGGAATCTGCTTTTTGAACGATTAATCCTGGAAGTCAAAAGGGTGAATTTTTCAGCAGACCACTGCTATCCCGATGTTCCCTTTCCAAAAAAATAACATTCCGGGGGGTCACATACTTCACCATAACTGTATCGTGGTGGTCGTCGTTTCTCTTGTACCGATCCCTTTCCAGATAATCGCACTCACGCAGGAACGAAACAGCCTGTTTGAGTACCCACTTGACCGCCTCGTCGAAATAATCAGGGAGCTCGGGTTCCGCTGTACCAGCTGCGCACGCTGCTGCACCCATGAATTCAACGGCCACGTTTTTTTAGTCGACCACGATGTGACAACGGTAAAAACCATTGATCCGGGAGCCCTTGAACCGGCCCCGTACCCCGAGTTCTGCGATCAGAACGGGGTTTTTTACGTATCAGGATATGCATTGCGGACAAAGGATGACGCCCCCGGGTCCTGCTGGTTCCTGGAAAACGGCCGGTGTCGGATCTACAACCAACGGTTCACCATCTGCCGGATATACCCCTTCATGCTCCACCGTGAACCCGATGACGCAGGGGTTGTCGACTGGAGACAACTATCAGGGCTTAATGAACACGGGGAATACCACCATGAGGCCCCCATGGAGGAATGCCTCACCCTTGCCCGCCAGGTAAAAGAGTATGAAAATGCGATCCTCACTCAGGAGATATCTTTCCTGGAATGTATTCAGAACTATTTTCTCGAGCACAATCTCCGGCACGTGCAAAAAGTATTCGATGACCGGATGAGACGGTTTTCAAAGGGTGAACCCGTCACCGTTATGGTCTATTATGCAGGTGAACTGGAAGCGCATCGGTTAATAAAAACCAGTTGACTCCTGTTTTTTGAAATAGTCAAACCATATTTTCCTATCAACCGGGGGATTCACGCCGTAAGGAGAATATACTGGACCGCGCAGATCGATCAGGTAGGGAGTCGGGTCCGGGCTTATAAAAAACGCGAACCTGGTTATCACGTCGGGAAAAACTGGTCGCAAATAAGACAACAGACCTATAACATTTTTACCTGAATCTGCCAGGCGCGGTTGTAGATGGGGCACCTCTTTGTTTTTACTGGCCCTCGTCTTCCAGGTCATTATCTTCCCGGGGGACCACCGTAATTTCCCACCTCTCTTCATCGAATTCAAGTGTCCCTTCGCCATTACACCGGGGGCATGGTATGTCCGGGCTTTCACCACACCCGGTTACAGTAAGTGCTTCATCCTTGTCTGCTTCCAGCCTTTCGACCTTTGCATGGACATGAAAATGGCGCCTGGCCTCGTCAGATTTGAGCGCTTTCCAGATCTGAAAATATTCATTCGGAATGTGACCAGTACCGTTACAACGTTTGCAGGTAAGAATAATTGTCATGTATCGGGCCTATTTTACATTATACTCATGGGGATTAAATTTTCCCAATTGTCTCTTTCACTAAATAAAAATCCTGTACCGGGATGTACCGTCAATATAATCACCTAGTAAACCGTAATTGTTCCTGTGTCGCCAGGTAGGTAACCTGTTATAGGACCTAAACAGAACAGAGTAGTATGAAAATCAAGGCAATCATAGTATTATTCTTAACCTTTTCTATCCTTCTGCTGGCTGCCGGGTGTACCCAGGCACCTGCACAGACACCGGCAACCGCAACGACGACAACACCAGTAACAATCCAGACCTCCCAGACAACAATCCCAACTACGGTAATCGTTACCACATCAACTCCAGGGGTGGTCCAGACCCTTCCGGAAGCATATGCCGTTGAAGTCCAGGTCGCGAGCAGTGGTGTTGCTGTTGACCCGAAAATAATCACCACATTCAGGGGGGGCAGGGGCATCAATTTTGTGACACAGGTCGAAGTAATAAATACCAGGGGAGATGGAAAAATAGAGACCGCAGTTAAGAGTCACCCGAATGTCGGCGACACCATAGAACTGGCATCATCCGGTGGTGACAACGACCGTATTTGGGTATACGTGACAATTTCCAACGGCCAGAGATACCTGATATTTGACCAGGTAGTCTCTTTCAAACAAAGGGGTTAGATTTCCCCCCCGGACAAATAATTTTCCGGCATGATCGCCGCCGTTCGTTCCTGTCATCAAAAAAAGAAAAATCAACAGTATTACCAGCAGGAACCAGTAAGAAAAGTTCGTTTTCCCCCTGTTTTTTATGGGTTAACTTGTATTCCAGTGCCATGAAAGATTGCGACCAGGCGGTCACCGGCAGATACCGAAACCCTGTAGAGCGAGCACAAATTATTCCCGGAGATACGTTCTGCAGTTGCTTCAAGATGACCGCTTGCCGGGCTGATATACTGTATTGTTGCCGAGAGGGCGACCTGCCGTTCCCGACCCATGTTCGCAGCAATACCAAAGGCATGGTCTGCAAGCGTAAAGATTGCACCCCCATGTGCAACCCCCCCGTTCGGTCCTGTTTTCCCTTCGGTGGTCATCGTGACCCTGACACCGTGGTCCCACACACCAGTAACTTTCATTCCAAGGAGCTGTGCAAATTCACATGAATTAAACGCCTCAATAATCTCCTGGTTTATAGGTATGCCGGGTGGTTTCATCTGGCAATCACAGGATCTGCAGGATGGGAAGACCTACTTGTATTCCCTTTTCGTATAACTGTGCTTATCAGAAGAGCCCCCGTGTGCAACGATGTAGAGCCATTCATACAAGGATTTCAGGGTCCCATACTGCGTGTACCGGCGCATGGAGAACCCCACCCTGACCCGGTTGGAAAACTTGACCTGCCCGAGCTTCCTCATGCGTCGGGCAATCTCAAGATCGTCACCGGCATCGACGGTCCGGTACATACCGGCCTTAATGAATGCGTCCCGGTCAAATGCCGTATTACATCCGAGCGTGTAATACAGGACACCGGTATAGTACCCGATTCTCGCAAACATATTGGCGAAGAACAGAGAGAGCCGGTTCTTCATGCCTTCTTCAATCGGATCGACGGGACCAAAGAGCTGGACGATCGGTCGTTTCGAAAACTCGGATTTTATATTTTCCAGCCAGTCTTCAGGTAGTACACAATCGGCATCGGTGGTAACGATGATCTCCCCCCTTGACCTTAGCACCCCGTCATTTCGTGCTCCACCCACCTTGCTACTCGTCTGGATAAAAACAAGGTCTGCATAACGTCCCGCAATTTCCCGTGTCTGATCTTTTGAATTGCCATCGACGACAATAACCTCGTATTCGTCCCTTGGAATAGACTGCTTCAGCAACGATTCCAGGCAACGGGCAATATTTGCCTCCTCGTTATAGGAGGGAATAATAACAGAAATCATGATTCCACAAGTGTTTGATAGAGGTCTACATGTTGTTTTGCAACATCCCTGATATCGAATGTCCGGGTATAGTCCCGTGCTCCGGCCGAGATTTTCAGTAATGCCTGCAAATCATCGATTAACGTGGCCGCCTCCCCGTTATTTGCGAAATACAGGACATTATCCCCGAATATATCGTGGAACTCCGGAATATCTCTCGCGACTACCGGGAGCCCACAGGCAAGTGCCTCAAGGATGACAAGCCCGAAAGTCTCTGCATACGACGGCATAAAAAAGACGTCCGCGCCGTTATACGCGTTTACAACATCCTTGATATGACGGGTAAGAATCACATTTTTCCCACAACGGTCAGCCATAAACCGAATTTTCCGGTAGTCTTTCGAGAGGAACCCGTACGGAAGTCCACCAACCCAGACCCATTTCTTCTCAGGGAATTGTTTTGCGAGGGCAAAGAAATCATAG
>JBAXMF010000098.1:0-7692 GCA_037134435.1 Methanomicrobiales archaeon
GTTGAAACGGGTGGACTTGTTGAATCATCCCCTCCTGTTGATGACGTAATCAGTTCCATGACAAAGAGGTACGTGCGAGTCGACGACGCCCGCATCCATGAGCTGACGTTTATCGCGCGGTTTGATACGAAGATGAACGCATATCCCGTGAAGTGCTTCTCACCCCGTGAAGAGAAGACATATACCGTCACGGAATGGAAAAACCATTACCATTATGATTCCGTTACTGCCGATAATGCCAGCAGAGCGGCGACAACCGGCACGGACAGCCAGGATATGCCCCAAAACGTGGGCTCGGTATATGCAATCGATAAAAAAGAATTCATCTATTTCGGGAAGCGCAAAAAAACGTTGGTTATCGATGCATTCTCATTTTGCAACACAGGGGATTATGCAGAACTGGGTTATGATACACGGATGGTGACGCTGTCTGCACTGATGTCCGTGCTAATCCCAATCATCCAGCGAGCCGAAGACGAGGATTATTTCCATGTCCTCGGGATCACGTCGCCAACCGGATGGGACAACCGGGTAATCGCCTGGGTGAAAGGCGAGGACCCGGCCAATTCATACATGAGCAGGAATGTAGCAGTCTGCCTCGTCGATGCCGGGAGTGGTGAGGTCTATTACAATCCAACCGACCTGCGGATCCTGAGTTATATCGATTACTTCAGACCGGAGTTCGATATCGAGCGTGTTGAAAAAATGAAGAACATGATCAGGGTTGAATTTGCAACCGCCGAATATCTTGAATTTGAAAAAATTGCTAAAAAGACCGGTGAGGACCGGTTTATCATCGAGAAAGCGTTTTATGCCCTTGAGCGGGAAAAATTAGGCAGGGTGAAATTCATCACGGGTGGTGCGGGCCTGGTATTCATGAGATAATTCCCAGTGTGCCTGTTTTTTTTGGCCAGGAAAAAAGGTATAAAACCGGAATTTCGGGAGGGGCGATAAAAAAAATGTGGTGTTCCACAAAAAACTCAAACGTGGAAAAAATGATACCCCGGGTAAAATTGGGCGAACCAAAATGACCCGGAACCAGCTCCTAAACCTTCTTCACAGCCTTTTTCCTGGTTTTTGAAACCCCTGCATCGATTCTCTCAATCACTGTCTCCATAATTTTAATCCGGGCATAGAACTTGTTGTTGGCTTCGATGACCGTCCACGGTGCGACCGGTGTGCTTGTTTTTTCCAGCATCTCGTCAATTGCTGCACTGTAGAGGTCCCATTTCTCCCGGTTCCGGTAGTCCTCTTCGGTAATTTTATATTTTTTCAGCGGGTCTGCCTCCCGTTCTTTAAAGCGTTCCAGTTGTGTCTCCTGGTCGATCTGGAGCCAGAACTTGATAAGGACCGCACCGGATTTGACCAGGTAGTCCTCGAGAATAGTGATCTCCCGGTAGGCACGCTGCCATTCCTCTTCGGAGCAGAACCCTTCCACGCGTTCAACGAGTACCCTGCCATACCAGGTGCGGTCAAAAATGGTGATATCTCCTGCCCTTGGCAGACGGCAGATAAAACGCCAGAGATAGTGGTGATTTTTCTCATCCGGTGTCGGTGCGGCTATCGGTTCAACCACGCTGCACCGGGGGTTAAGCGCCCGGTCAAGCCGGATAATCGCCCCGCCTTTACCGCTTGCATCCCAGCCCTCAAAAAGAATGATAACCGGTACCTTCTTGCTATGGAGGGTGTACTGGAGTTCATGCACCCGCTTTTCGCATTCAGAAAGACGTGTCGTATAGTCCTCCTCGGAAAGCGATTTTGTGAGGTCAACCGCATCGAGGATTGACGGCTGCAGGCCCCGGGCCTTATCGGCAGCCGGTAAATGTTCCATGTTGGATTTCGTTCCTGCATCAGACCGGCTTTTCAAGACCTCCTCCATCCGGGTGATGATCATCTCATAGACGGTAACGGTGGCGAAACGCCGGTCGTTCGCGTTTACTACCGTCCATGGTGCCTGTGGGATGTCTGTTTTCGAGATCAGCATGTCCAGTTTCGGCAACATGTAATCATAATCCCGCAGTCTCTTCGGTGCCCTGCTATCATCAGGGGAGAAACCGGAATGAAGGTCCTGGAATTTTTTCAGTCGCAATTTCTGCTCTTTTTTACTGATATGCAAAAAGAACTTGATGATGACGGCACCATCGTCCACCAGCTGCTCTTCCATATGAATAATGTCCAGGAGCGTGCCGGGAGAGAACACCGTTTTTTTGTTCTCTTCCGGGCACAGAAGCAGGGCGTCGGTGTACCAGCTCCGGTCAAAGACCGCGATTTGCCCTTTTACCGGGGTGTTCATCCAGAACCTCCACAGCATCGGATGTGCGCGTTCGGTCTCATCCGGTTGCAGCGTCGGGTGAACACGGTACCCCCGTGGGTCAAGGGCATAGGTCAGACGGTTGATCGTCGTTGATATTCCCGAGAACCTCCAACCTTCAAAGACGATAATAACCGGAATTTTCAGGCCTAAAAACTCCCGCTGGAGCACGCCGATACAGTCGCGCAACCCGGGAATTATATCTTCGTACGTAGTTTTATCGAGGACCTGGCCCAGGTCAGATTTTTCAAGCATCCACTTCGGAAATTTGATACCGGGTCTATTTATATTCATCTTTTCCCCGGGGTTCCAGGGCATGCACCCCGGGCAGATAATACAGGGGTAACCAGTCAGGTAGTTACGTGCCGGTACACCTGGAAATCGATCAGGGACAGGATTTCCGGGATCTGGTATATCGTATGCCGATCTTTCTCTTTTTAAGATTCCGATAACTGGTCATAGGGAACAAGGGAGGGATGGAACTTTTTGATATCGTCCCGTTTCCCACCGTAACGCCACCCTCCCTCCAGCTTCTCATTCATCCAGCGTTCGTGTTCAGATTGTGCGAGGAACTCGACTTCATCAGGTGAAAATTGAAAGGTCATTGCGGCATCCCAGTCAAGGACTGGCCCGATATCGCACCCAACAAGGGAGAGCTTTGTCCAGATGAAGTTTGCCTGCTTCCTGTTGGACTCACAATAGGCTTCTCCGTTAATCCCACTGTTTTGTACTGTTAATGTCTGGAGGGTATCCCATGGAACGAGCAGCCGGTTTTCTTCCCGGGTTAATCCTTTCAACCGCTCTTTTTTGCAATAATTTTCATGAATTGCCCTTGCAAGGACCTCTTCTTCGCCGGCAAGGATCAGCTGGCTGTTCGAGGTAATCTCAACCATATTTACAGGATGGATCTCCCGGATGCTACCCAGTCCGTCCTTGTCATCGTTAATGAGTTTTGCCACGCTCGTATTGTGGCCCATACGCACGATATATCTGACATTTTTTCCGGGAGTCTGCAGGTTGAGTGTCAGTGCCGCATAAAGCCCCAGTGAATCATCATCCAGGCAGAGGTACGCGATAAAACCCTCATTGAGCACCGGGCCCGAGAGGAACTCCCCCCGTTTAAACTCTGCCGACTGGACGTCCAGGGGAATTGCCACCAGGTCGCACACAGAAGAAAGTTTTGGGTACTGGATGAGCATGTCATCCCTGATACGGTCAGCGTTCAGGTCAACAAGGACAATGGTTAACCGGGCCCCATCCGCGTGATGCTCCAGGTACCAGGTCCGTGCAATCCGGGCGAGGATACTGCCCCCCAATCGTCCTGCACCAATGAGTACAACCGGTAATGGCGGGGTTTTCGTATCACCGCTGGAGAAAGCCGGGTAATGGTCAAGGAGTGTCCGTGCCCCAAGTGCGTACCTGTTGAAGAACTCTACCTGGACCGCCGATTTTTTTCGCGCCGAAAACGCATGCTTCCTGATGATCCCGTACAATTGCGGGCTGATTACCTGGATGACGCAGGTCAGGGCCTGGCGGGCCCTCCCGGGAACCATGTGCATCACACTCAGCGCAACTTCGGCATTGTTTTCATCAATGTCATTCAGCGACAGAACATATGCCGCGTTTTTCACATTGGCCCGCCTGAGCACGACGGTATCAGCGGGTTGCCCGGCAATCACGATGAGCCCCATCATTTTACAGGACTCAATCAAGGAATTTTTTGCATCGGCCTCGATGACGACCGGTTTTATCTTCCGCCGGACCAGGTCTTTTATGATCAAAAACGACCGGGAATTCAACCCGCAGACAATCACATGCCCCCGTCTGAAAAACAACGGCAGTGTCTGAACTTTTTCACGGAGGTAGAGAAAGAGAATCCCCGCCGAACTCGAACCGGTAAACGCCCCAGCCGCAATCCGGATAAAGTCGGAGTTGGCACCACCGACCACCTCTTTTATACCAGGATACGCGATAAAAACGGCAATACTGGATCCAAATATGGATAGCAGCGCCTGGAGGGCAAGAGCAAGGTCTGGTGCAGCCACGTGCGGTTTACCCCCCGGAATTTTCCGGTCCGGGCTCAACCGTCTGCTGCCCGGCAAGATGGGTTTTTATCACCTGTGTCAATGTACCAAAGTACTGCTGGGCTGGTGGGGAGATCGCATCAAACCAGTGGGGGATGTTGATTAAGTAATCCATATTTTTTGAGGGCTGTATATCCTCGATCCGGAATGGAATGATCAGGATATTTCTCGTCACGGCCCTTGCCAGCTCACGGAGGACATGGGGCGAACTGTCAGAGCTTTTTGAAAAGATCATCACCATGACGGTGCACCCATCAATCGCGTCGAAAATTGAACCAAGAAAAATGGAACCCGGGAGTATGTCCCGCGGTGCAATCCAGCAGGGGATATTTTCTGCCTCAAGGTACGAGCAGAGGTCCAGGGCTATCTGCTGGTCAGGTTTTGAATAACTGATGAATACCGGGGGCATGGGTTTCGGTGTGGTGGCACCTGCGGGGACCATCCCGACCACCGCTTCAGGACCGGGTACCATGGTAAGCTCGTCGCCGATCATATCGGGTACCGCATGTTTTTCCCGTGACGGGCCCGGGCCAGTACTATCATTTGCCCTTTTTTCCCAGACCTTAGCCTGTTCTGAATAATAATGTCCACGGAGCGGCACCTTCCGGGCAAGCTGGTAGTACAGGGCGGCACATTCCCCGGAAAGACGCCGTGCGGTATTGAGGTCCCCCGAAGTTTCTGCCGCGGTATAGGCCCGGGTATTTAATTGAATTTTTTCAATAATATCGGCAGGTGTATCAAATTTCATTGGCTTTCCAGTCCATTCAGCAAAAGATTGGTTTCATCAGGCATACAGGTCCGTTCAGGACGCTCCAAACTGTTTGTTCCAGTCTTCCTGCTTTTTCAGGTCCTCCGGCATCAGGGGAGATTTTACCCGTCCGATTGCCCGGGTGAAGTCCTCCATGGCGAGAGGTCCCGATTTTAAGGTCTTTTTCTGTAATTCCTCAAACGATAACGCAGCCATATTTTCAATATTATCGAAGATATCTTTGTTGACCCTCCGGGTCATACTCTTCATTGCGTCCCTGCAGACGTTCTGGAGGTCCCTGCCTGAATATCTCTGGTTTACGCACAGTTCCCCGATCTGGTCCAGGTCCACCGCTGATATGTCCAGCCCTTTTGTCTGGATCCGGATAATTTCCATGCAGGCTTTCCGGTCGGGTAAAGGGATATAGATACGTTTTGGGAACCGGGACAGCACCGCATCATCCAGGCTTCCCGGTGTATTGGTTGCCGAGAGGGTGAGGATGAGCTTGTCGCTTTTTTTATCCTGGAACCCGTCCAGTTCGGTCAGGAGCGATGCCAGCACCTTGCGGGATGCCTCGCTCTGGTCGTCATCCCGGGACATCGTAATGGAGTCCAGTTCATCGATGAACACAATGGAGGGAGCATGGTTGCGGGCAGATTCATACAGTGAAGTGACGAGCTTTGAAGATTCCCCGACATATTTTGAGATGATGCTGCTTATTTTCACATTATAGAACGTGGCTTTCAGGCTGCCTGCTGCCGCAGCGGCGAGCAGGGTTTTTCCGGTCCCGGGCGGCCCGAAGAGCAGGATCCCTTTATCGGGTTTGATAGAATCAGGTCTGCTTAACCCGGCGATGACCACGGTCTCCATGATAAGACTTTTTACTTCTGACAGGCCCCCGATATCTTTCCACGTAACCGTGGAAACCTGGATAAGAGTGTCACCAAACGTGCTGAGATCATCATCGGTCCCTCCACCCTTCCCGCTCGTTTCCACCACTCTCTTTCTCGGTGCAGAACCGGCGGTCCTGACGATCTCATTCCATTTTTTTGCCTTCTCGAGGTGCGACTTACTCTGGTCCGGCACCTTTTCAGCCATCTGATTTTCCGTATTGGCACAGAGCAGGGCAAACTTTTTTACATTTTCAAGGTCGTTCTTCGCTAGTGCATCATTGTACTTTTTCTCGTATTCCTTGAGCTGCGTGTACAGAACGCCGGATAGATCGATATTCATTGACTCCTCCTCACCGTGGGTCCCACGTTACCTACTATCTGAATACACGGTAATTGATTATTACGATATCGCTTGAAATTCCTGATGCGGTGCCCGGGATTAAAAAAAATAACGAGAATTATTCAAGTTCGGTCTTCCTGCTCTGCACAATTTCCGGTGGTGCAGGTACCGGGACCTCTTTTCCTGCCCGGATGGTATCGAGGATATCGGACAGGTCCTCCTCGGGTTCAACACCGATTTCCATGGTGCTGGAAGTCATCGCGATGATCGCACCAATCTGCTCGTCATCATCCATCGTACTTAGTTTCTGGTTGACCAGGTACTCTTCCATCTTGCCCTGGTCGATTTGTTTGAGCTTTTTTACCACACCCGCCGGAAGGTCCTTCTCCCTCTCTTTTAAGATCAGGATATTTGAAACCGCACGCAGTTCTTTTTCGATCTGTGCCTGCGCAGAGAGTTTCATCTCCTTTTTCTGGAGGAGGGTCTTGATCCGACGGGCATAGCTGACCTGCTCAGATTCCGAGGTCGCGGCTTTTGCGAGATCGTAATTGTGCTGGACTTCCTGTTCGATGCGGTGGACTTCCGCATAGAGATCCTCAACTTTTTTGTTCAGCTGGATCTCAGTAACCTTGAGTTCTTCAAGACTGAGCGAATCGACAGGACTTCCTCTTCCGAAAAGAGAAGAGATGAATCCCACGGTTACGTCCCCTCGGTATCCTTATCCTCTAATTGTTTTTCCATGGAGACTACTTTCTGGGCGTCCTCGATATTAATCGCACCCGTTTCCACACCGCTCCATGCATCAAGGAGCTGTTTCTCGGTATCATCGGTCGCCTGTTCGATCGTAGAATCCGAAAGTGACATCTCGAAGACGTTATTGAGATTGTTGAGCACTTCATCAAAGCTCTGCCCCTTGAGGTTGACATTGATTAAGCTGCCTTCAAACTGCGACGGGTCGATATTTGTGAGCTTACTCCAGATTGGGCTCTGTTTGAGTTCTTTCTCGTATTGCTTGATCACAACGAGGTTTGAAATGAACATGCATTGCTTGTTCATTGTCGCGAACCCCTTGTACTGCAGCTGGGCCTGCATGTCAAGGCGTTTGAGCTGCTGGGCAAGTATTTTCTTCTTGATCAGGTCCGCACCGATACCCTGTTTGAACAGGTCTTTTTTCTGTTTCTCAAACTTCTCCATCCCTTTCTGTGCGAGCGCGATATGGTTCTGTAACCGCATCTCCTCTGCCTTGAGTTCACGGAGGTCCAGCCGGCTGACCGGAGTCCCAATAATTGTGTCAAAAAATCCCATGTGGTATCCTC
>JBAXMF010000099.1:0-7655 GCA_037134435.1 Methanomicrobiales archaeon
ACTGTTACACCGATCTTCTCACTTGACAAACTGCAGGCTGAAATCGCAGGATTTTAGTACAAACTTGCGGTAGAGGGTAGTCCGTTCCGCATCCCGGTTCGCCAGGAATAATTTCAGGCCGGACAGTTCTATTGATGAAGGGCGGTTCGATTCCGTGACCGGACGGAGCCGGGAGCGTTCTTTTAACAGGACCCGTGTCACCTGGTCTATCCATACGTCACAGTCGTGGAGACTGCCAAGTATCTCCTGGAGTTTTGTGACCCGGCCTATTGGTTTTCGTAACCCAAGCCGGTACAGTTGCGCGTAGACTTCCATCGTGTAGCGGAGCTTTTTTGTCGCGATCCTCATGGCATGGTGCTCCGCGATGGCATCAGGGTGACGTACCCAGGACGAAAAGGAGAGCACCGCCGCCAGTTGTCTGCCGATGTGGTCGGCGGCCACCGGGGGGATGCCGGTTAGAGACAGCCTCTTTCGCCCGGTAAAAGACCGATCAACCAGTGACTGTGCTGTCACCCGCATGGCAGGGAGTTCCTGCCGCTTTTCGATCTGTTCAACTGATGCAATAACATCTTTCTGTAACGATATTCTCTGCCTTTTTAAGTCTGACAGGAGGTAGTCAATTCCCATGACCAGTGGTGTACCGGGATCCTGGACCCTTCCAACCCCTGATTTACCGGTTGCAACAGTCCTCTTCCGGAATTTTTTAAGGAATGCAATCTGTACATCGGTATCCCTTGCCTCACCAAGCACCCGGGTAATTTCCCGGACTTCAATAAGCCAGGTATCGTATTTTTTACATGAAAAACACGATGAAAAAAGAGGCATCGCAGCCCGCAAACGTCGGCTTGCTACCCTCATGCGGTGGATACACTCAATATCCTCTGCCTCTTTTACCCCGCTTGTTTCCGCAGCCAGGGCGTCGATCTTGGGGATCAGCTGGTTTGCGCCAAAAATACACATCCCCCGTACCAGGACTGGCGGATTTACCGGATTTGCCTGGCCTTGACCTCTGGATATTTCAGGTACTAGGTCAGTTTCCCGAAACTTTTCGGGGGAGCCGGATGCCGGTCCTGCATTGGTGGGCTGAAGTGGGGACACAGGTAGTCAGGATAATCATTATGCTCTCTAAGTATTAGTGTTTATTTTCTTCTTTGGAATGTACCGGTACCCGGCCTCATTACCTATTTTGGTTCGGCAGTGGCAATGAGGTGGGTATCTGCATAAAAGGCAGGATTGCGTATCCTTTGGTACCAGTTGAATTACAACGTCAGGCTGTAGCTCCGATTAGCATAGATTCTTATTTGTAAACATGCATTTTCTGATATGGATATCCCGTTGTTCACCGATATCATCCGGATATGTACCTATTTTTTTGGCGTTGTCGGGGCGGCAATTATTATCTTTGGCGGCATCGGGGCAACAGTGAATATTATTCTCCTCGAGGTCCGGAAGAAAAAGGTGACTTACTACGAAATAAGGGCAGATTTGACAGGGAAAATTGTGTTCGGTCTCGATTTTTTTATCGCGGGTGATGTCCTTACCACGTTGCTCAACCCCTCCATGGATGACCTGTTTACACTCGGGGCTGTGGTGGTCATCCGGACAATCCTTGGATATTTCCTGTCAAAAGAGTTAATCCAGGTGAGTACTTCCTGACGTATCGTCAAAAAAACCAGTTAACTCTTTGTTCCAATAGTTTTGGGGATTGCTAGATGTATATCGTGATGCGAAAGTACTTGGTTGTTGCTCTCTGGCTGAGGTGCGGCTGTGGCGATGAATTGGGGGATACCTGGTGTTGCATGAGGAATTGTTGTGTCTCATATTTCTGATTTTGTGAGATGCAATAAGGGTGTAGCCCATAGCGGATTGCATTTGCATCAGGGCTATAAGTCTGGCTGATACCACCCGGCCATGTTCACTCGTTCTCGTTTTCGTTTGCTTCAAGCTCACTTCACTCCGGACGGTTCTACATTATCTTGGCTCAACTTTTTGCGTTGGGGATTTTCATGAAGGCGGTGGAACAGGGCCCGAATACATAGGGTAACCAGACCTGGACGAGTCACTGGAGCGTGTTCCGGCATGAGCAAGGTCAAGAGTAACGAACATGATCCGAAGCATTGGTACAAGGAGCGGAACATTAAGTAGTTGTAGGCCCCAGAGCACCACGAACAACGGGGAAGGTCAATTGTGTCGACAGGACAGTGCTGAAAAAACAGCAATTTTATTGACGATAAAAAGTTGTTTCAATCGTTCTTTTTCTGCAATGGATTTTATTGCCTCCTGCTTACAAAGCCGCCACATCCTTCCGGCTCCACATCTTAAAACGTGCTCAATTGTCCCGATCGCCTGCCACTTCACCTATAGGATACCTATATGCCATTGTCTTCAAATATGATCGTGTGACCTCCGAAAATGACGGTGTGCCCCGGACGGGACATTGGGGAAAGGGGTCCCCCTTAGCACGAGCGAGTTCCCAAAGAGGCGCTGAAGTACCTTTTCCAGCAGGGGACCAGCTAAAGTCCTGATATTTTCCGTCCCGATGTTTTGCAGTATCACATCGCAAGTGATACAGAAGAGTCACGTGAAGGTTTCGGACACAGTCAAGCATTCCAGTAGTTCCACCAGGGGCCGTTGACACCGGTCATGACGGCACAGTACAGTTAACATCCGGTGCGAAACCAACAGTTGGAAAAAATAGTTTTACTGTTATGTTCCCTTGACGACAATGAGGTTCTTCTGAACAGACGTATTGCTCAGCATCAAACCGCTATTGCTGTCAAACCTGAAAATGGACAGGGTTACATTGTAAACCCCGGGGAACCGGTAAGTATGGACCGTATCAGGACCCGTTGCATTGATCCCATCGCCAAAATCATAATTCCGGAACGTTGGAGAACCTGTTGATTGATCCGTAAAGGAAACCTTCAGGGGGGCCGTACCGTTTACCGGTGATGCATTGAATTTCGCAACCAGGGGGACCACGGGTACCTTGTTCACCGTGATGATATTCGGTTTTGTTGCGGTGCTGCCTATTACAGAATTTGTCGTTGTGTCATATTTCATAATTGACAAGCTAATCGTGTAGACGCCGGGGAATCGGTAGGTATGGGAAGGATTTGGCCCGGTCACATTCGTTCCGTCCCCGAAATTGTAGACTAGTGTGGTCGGGTTTCCGATGGACTTATCGGTACATTTCACGGTCAGGGGAGCCAGTCCATTTGTTGGTGAGACAGTGAAATTCGCAAGGAATGGTCCTGGTGGCTGATTTACCGTAATGTAATTCGATTTTTTAAGGGTGCTGGAACCTTCACTGTTACGCACCGTAAGGGTGACATCATAGGTTCCACCTGAGGTATAGGTGTGTCCCGGGTCCTGCCTGTCGGATGATGGACCATCACCAAATGTCCATTCCCATACAGTTGGATGACCACCTGAAAGGTCCGAGAATTGCACGACCAGGGGTGAGGTACCGGTCTTTGGCACTGCAGTGAAATCTGCCTGAATGGGTTCTTCTCTCTTCAGGTGGAGGTTTGCGGTGATTTTCGGGTTAACGGTCACACGTGCTGCTTCTGATCCGATCTGGAGACCGATTGGTACATCTTCAGGCCAGGTGGAATGGGCCAGTTGCTTTCCACTCATGTCCACCTGCCAGGTCTTCGACCCCGTGTCAAGGACGAGGCATGTGAAGAGATCACCTTGTGATTTCGTGTAGGTGTACACGGAATTATCAGATTTCGTTGCATTGCTGAACTGGACCTTCACCTGGTTTACGGTCAGGGTAACCGGTACCGCAGGATCAACGGTTCCGTTCGTAAGACCTGCCCCCCGGACCTGGAACATGCTCCTACCCTGGTCTACACCCTGGAACGAAAGGTTACCCGAAATTACCGTGTTTTTATCGAATGAGAAGACATCGTTGGTGATAACCGGGACCCCTCCGGTCCACGAGAATACTTCAGTACCTGCCAGCGGAAGTTCTTCAACGCCGGTAAAATCCCAGCCAGATATCCCAATCCGGACGCTATGGGTCCCGAGGACCGATCCACCCAGGTTTTGGGTCTGTGGGGAAGAGAATGTCCAGGTCTTCGTATTGAAGTTCAATCTCAGTTGAGACGTTTCATTCTTCTTATTCTTTGTAGTGAAGAGGATCTCCTGTGGTGATACCACGGTTCGTTCCCCGACCGTTGGACCGAATAAATAGTCCGCCGATCCTGCCGTAACATCAAGGGGGTATTTTACGCCCATCGCTACCGCCCAGGTGAGTCCATCCGGGATTTTTCCCAGGATCGTTGCACTTCCTCCGGCGGGTTCTGGTGGAATCCTGAAGTCTGCGTCGTCTATCCCGCCACTCCCGGACTGCTCAAAGTATGCCCTTATCGTGGAGATATCGTCATTAACCCGACCATTCGTGGTAGAGGAACTTAAATCATCCAGGTCTACACCCCAGGCTTTCCAGTGCGAAAAGACAAACCCGGGTGCAGGGTCTGCATTAAACTCGACCATTTCTCCTTTCTTCGGCGATGCCGGGGTCATCGTGATCGTCCCCGACAGGCGTGGATCAACCTCGGTAGCGAGTCGTTGAGTACGAACGGACGGGGGTGTGCTGGAGGTCATATCTGCTGAAAGCAGGTTGTAGGTGATCAACCAGGGCTGGTAGGGGGCATACGTTTCAGGAGCCCAGGGCACGGCTCCGGCTCCGGCAACGGGAGTAATAATCTGGGGTTCAATGGTAACGGTCTGGTACCCACTTCCCCCGTTATCCGGCATCGACATCGACCAGTAAAATTCCAGCCCTTTCTGAATGCTGTTGGTGATCCCACTCTCCTGGTCATACGTCATCTCGTTCGAACCCCCGAATCCAAGAATCCTGACGTCTGTACTGGTCTTATGTTCCACCTCGTAGGAATGGGAGAGGGAATCTGTCATCTCATACGTAACAGTCTGGCTCGCACCATTCTGGAACTCAAGGTTCTCGTTAAATTTGTAGACGGTGAAGAGTGTGTTTGCCTGGGGACTCTGGCTCCAGTCCCGGTTATGCCAGCCACCGGTCATGGTTGCCCAGTTCCAGTCATCGAAGTTGTTATACAGGGGACTTCGCAGGGCACCGGCCATCCAGCCGGTTTCTGGAGGGTTTGTAATATTGTATCCCTGGATCCAATTCTTGTAGGGCGTATTCGCATCAGGGTAGGTGATGTAGACCGTCTTTGCATCTTCGGATGCCGGGGGATTACCATTGAAATCATTCACGTAGAACCGCTGGGTCACAAACTGCGGGGCCATGCTGACCATGTAGGCATAGTCATTTCCTCCTTCGGCATCAAGGGGAAACGTATCAATCATCGATGAGGAGAATTCTGTTGAAGTGGTGGTCGTCTGCTTGATGGTCTGCGCGTAGGATACCCCGACGCCGTTCATCCACTCTTCAGATTCATCTTTAAACCCGGCAGAGACACTCGACTCGGTCGAGCCGCTTGATTCTGTCTCCTGGGTGTCTGTCTGGACTAAAATGACTTTTGAATCGACATCTGCCGGGTCCAGGTCATGCCCGTTCAACGCGATTGGTGGGACACCATCGATGAACCCAACAGGCAGGTAGAGATTTCCAAAGCTATCATAGGACCCGGTGGTATCATACGTCCCTGCCGGACCTGGATCCGGGACAAGCATATTGGACTCCAGCGCACCTCCGGTCGGGATTGATACCTGCTGACCAAGAATATTAGTCGTCTGGAACAGGTTATACACGTACATATTTGAGCGCAGTTTTCCATTTGAACCAGGTATTGGCAGGGTTGAGTACATCGTGCAGATACCCGGAGTCGCATAGTATTGTCCAAGCGCATCATTAATATTGATATCCTGATTTATCCAGGTATATCCCGGCGTTCCGATCTTCGTTAAGTCCGCCCAGAACGTCGATCCACTTGTTACCGGTGTCCAACCCGAATTATCGAGTTTAAATGCAATTACGACCAGGTCGGTTATCCCACCAGGGTCTCCGGCGGATGACCCCTGGAACAGGGCAATCGTAGACAAATGTGAATTGAAGTAGGTCTGTAAGTCAGAGGTAGAGAATAACAGCGTTTGTCCTCGTTCATCAGGGTTATCCGGGTTGACATACCAGGAGTAGACCTGGCCACCCGCGTCACTGGTACCCACGATTATGGTATCATTTGTGCCCGGGTAGGTGGTAATTAACGCACTGTAAATTTGGGATTCTGGGATCAGAAATCCCTGGGTATTTTCAACCTGGCAGACTTCAGTTGGGATAAGGGTGCCTGATGTGGCCTCCAGCTGCTCTTCTGATATCATGGAGATGTCAAGAACAGGGGAGCCACCGTTGTTCTGCACGGAAACAAGATATACCCCATCTGATGAAGGTAGTACCTTGAACATTGACATTCCCCCACCCGGGGAGGAATATTGGACCGATTTTGCCGTTGCCCAGTTCACAGTACCACTTGTTGCACCCCCGGTGATAGTACCTGAATTCAAATCGAGGAGTGTTTCTGAATTTTGTGTAAAGACATAGATGATGCCATTTACTAATGCGGTCTGAAGCCCGCTGTACTGGAAATTAACTGCCTGGGACAATCCGGATTCCGAAAGATAATACGAATTGGCAAGATACCAGATTGTGCCATCAGGGTTTGCCGTAAATGAATTCGCCTTGACAATTAAGGTTGCCGAAGTTTGCTTATCTGCCACAACAGTTACAATTCCTGGCGCTCCTCCAATAGGCATTCCGACACATCCCCAGGCAGAGGCCTGAATGTATTGGTTCTCTGTTAAAATAGGACCATCAAAATCCCCACACACAGGCCCGGGAATAATCAATAATAATCCTACTACCAGCAACACCAATACCAGATTACGATGAGCATTTATTTGCACCATACCCTTCACCAACACGATCTCAAACATCGCGTTGGCGGGAAGACCTATATAAATGCACCTACTTTGCCTTTCCTACCAGCTGGATTAATCGTCCGGACGGCTCACAAGTACCATCTCATTCAATCCATCGCCTTTAAACCATGACATGTTGACTTGTCAAATAGAGTTCGAACCAAAAAAAGGTGAGTTGATGCCGAAATGATTTCTCAAAAAAATTACTCCTGCTTCAACTGCTTTCAGGTGTCCAGCCAGGCATATGGGCAAAATTTCGAAATATGCCGGAAACGAGTTAAAGGAATGCGAAAAATTTTATTCCCTATTTCTCTTGAGGGGCCTTATTTTCCATGGATAGGTTAAATATTATGCTTTTAATACTGGCAGGATAAAAGTATTCTTCAGGTCGTTTGTGGTCAGACGTATCAGCCACAGGTTTTCCCCATGCAAGACGGTATACCTCCATATCCGGAAGATCCTAAAAGTGCTTCCCGCTATTATCGCCCTAAACCCGGACCTGCTGTGGACCGGGAGATAAAAAAAGAACCATCATTACGAGCCGGGGTACTCAGGGATATCTACCTTGGGACGAAATCTTCCATTTCAATGGAATTTCCATACTGGTACACCCGCCGGTGGATGGAACTGGCAGGAGAAATTCCGATAACCCGGAGAGCCGAGGCACTAAAATCGGCATTCTCTCACCTGACACCGGTCATTTTTCCCCGTGAACTGCTGGTCATGAGGAGGACCTGCTATCTCCG
>JBAXMF010000100.1:0-7586 GCA_037134435.1 Methanomicrobiales archaeon
CAAAATCGGTATTATGCCCCATCTGCGTGGCATCATTATCACGGAGGTACTGGAATCCGGCATAATCCGCAACTTTTCCAGGCGGCAGGAACGTGTCGCTGCATGCCTGTCCGGTCAGGAACGCCAGTGCATCGAATGCAATGGTTGCCTCCTGGGCTTGGTCGGAAAGGGTTTGTTCCATAGTATATGCCTGGTTACTTGTCGTTCCCTGGCCCGGGGTTGTCCCCGGAAGCTTGGAACCGGTCCCGGTGGACTGCTGCCAGACGAACCCGGGCGTACCTGCTGCACTAGCCGATGCTATCACCAGTGTCATAATACTGATTACGGCGACAACAAGGCCTAACTTTTTAGATATGTTCATCGTTGACATTCTCCTTTTTTGGTTTATCCCAAAATTAGGGTTATTATGCAGATTAATTAGGAAAATAGATAAGGAAATGCCAGAATTTGCCCCGGATTATACCCAAATTACACCCAAATCTGATTCATTCAGGACCGATCCTGATGGGGGATTAGTAATGCTCCAGGAGTCATAGAAGGTCCAGAACAATCAAAGAAGCCCGATATCATTCGTACGACCAATATAGTGGCTTACAACCAGGGGGAAAGATGAGTGGTGATACGTGCCTGGGGCAAAGATATCGAGTTGTTATGAATATTAACCAGGAACAGAGATAAGTAAATGCCAGAATTTGCCCCAAATTATACCCAAATCTGGATCATTCAAGGCTGATCCAGATGAGGATTACCAGGGCTGCCGTTGCGCAGAGGTCAGGGACAATCTGGAACAGACCTATATAATCTGGCCGACCCCCGAGGAGACTCACAAGCAGCGGGTTGGATGTGACGGCATACATTCCAAGGGCGAAGATCACTGCCATCAGGCCGAGAGTAAATGAGCTCCGCATCTTCCGGTAAATCCCCGCATAGATGATGAACAGGGGGATAATCAGGCCGATATTGATGAAAGAGATCACCGTTTTTAGATTTTCCATGGGAGTCGGGGGTTGCTGGATAGGGCGTGCCTGCTGTGGTTGAGTGGGATTTTGATTTTGAACAGGATTTAACCCTGGATTTTGCCTCGGTTCTGGTTGCGGGGTTTTGATCATAATCGGGATCAGTAAGCTGGCAAGTACTACCACAATCACCGAAATAAGAATTATCACGACAAGATTTTTTTTATCCATGCTGTCATTCCTCACTTTGCTTATCAGGTACATCGATCTGCTGCCAGATCTCCATAAAATCTTCATACCGCGTGTTCATCTGGTCAGAAAGAGAATACATTGTCCCATATCCCTCCCCCATTGATCGGATAACCAGGTGTTTTTTCAGAACATCAAGGTGGTGGCGGACAGTTTTATAATCAAGGCCGAACATCTGGGTTAACTGGTTGGCGTTGTATGGCCGCTTATGAAGTGCCTGGATGATCCTAGCACGATTAATGCCTCCTTTTGATCCTGCGATCAACCACCACAATATCTGTTTCACTTTGGCGCTCCAACAATCCAGAAATGATATACGTATTTGTGATTTTGATGTTAATTAATGATTATCCGGACTGGCAATAATAAACGCCGTCGATTAAAAAATAATGCGATTCTTAAAAAATACGGGGTTTTGGCAAGGCCAGACCCCCAAACTTCTCACAGCTGGACCAGGTATTCATACGCTTCCAGGGCTGCCTTTGCCCCTTCGCCTGCGGCGATGATGATCTGTTTGCCCTTGATGTTCGTTACGTCTCCTGCAGCGAAAATTCCCGGGACACTGGTGTGGCAGTTAATATCGATCATGATCTCTTTCTGGTCATTGAGCTTCACAAGACCGGAAACAAAATCCGTATTGGGTGACCAGCCGATCTCAGCGAATACCCCATCAAGGATGATTTTTGATTCCACACTGGTTAACCGGTCTTTAATCGTTATTGCGTCCAGGAGGTTATCCCCATGAAGTACGGTCACGACCGAATTGGAATGGAGGATAATATTTTTTTGTGCCTCGAAGAGCTTGACATACACCTCATCGGCCCGGATAGTACTTCTTACGATTAGATGGACCTCTTTTGCAATTTCGCCCATTTCCACCGCAGTCTGCAGGGCGGAATTCCCCCCGCCTACAATAGCCACAACCTTATTTTTAAATAACGGACCATCACAGGTTGAACAGACCGACAGGCCTCTTCCAAGGAAACGTTCCTCTCCATCGATACCAAGTTTTTTAGGTTGTTTTCCTGGTGCAAGGATGAGGGAACGTGCCAGGTAAGAGGTCCCCGTGGCAGTGTGGATTGTAAATATTCCATCGGACAGAATAATTTCCCGGACCTGGTCGAGCTCCAGGCTGATCTTCTGCTCCTTTACCTGGCCCTCAAATTTCTTCATCAGCTCATCGCCGGTGATCATCCGGTACCCCATGTAATTCTCGATTGTCCAGCTTTCAAGGGCCTGGCCCCCGATATTTTCAGTGATGACCACGGCAGTGAGGAGCTTTCTCGCACAGTACACGGCGGCGGTCAGACCGGCCGGCCCTGCACCGATGATGACAACATCAAGAATGTCACCTTCGGTACCGGTACCAAAAATTTCGTTAAGCCGCTGGGCGTCAAACCCGACAATTATCTCGGTGTCAATGGTGATGACCGGTACACCCCGCTGACCGGAGATCTCAATCATATGCTTTGCTGCTTCCTCGTCTTCCCCGACATCGATTGATGTATACGGGATAGAGTGTTTTTCGAGAAACGCCTTTGCCATCCTGCAGTAGGGGCAGTTTTTTGTGGAATATACGGTTACCTGAGGCATTGATACCCTGCATTTCAGATCTACCCGGATATAAAGGTGCTGGAACACCCGGGAGACTATACCGATAATTCAAAGAAAACTAATCCTAAAAAAAAGGGTTGTCAGGTTGTCCCGTTTATTCGATTTCCCTGAAGACTTTTTTGAATGCGCTACAGATCGGGCATCTCTCCGGTGGCTCTCCACGGAAAATATTCCCGCAGATTGGGCAGAGCAGAACTTTCTGACCGGAAAGATCGTGACCTCCACTGATCGCCTTCAATGCTTCCTTGTAAAGGTTGGCGTGGACTTCTTCTGCTTTCATTGCATACGTGAAGGCAATGACCGCATCGCTCTGCTTCTCTGCGTCCCCTTCTTTAACGAAGCCGGGGTACATCTCGGTATATTCATGGGTCTCACCGGTAACAGAGGCTTTCAGATTGTCTTCGGTCTTACCGATTGACCCAAGCACTTTCAGGAGCCGCTTTGCGTGGATCGCTTCCGCTTCTGATGCCGCGGTGAAGAGTTTCGCGACATTGGTAAACCCTTCATCCTTCGCCTTGTCAGCGAACGCCGAATATTTTCGGTTTGCCTGTGATTCCCCGGCAAACGCCTCCATTGCATTCTCTTTTGTTGCCATGATCATCTAGTGGGACAAAATTGGTAATAACTGTATCCATCGTTCTGATACCAGGTGGACATTGAAATGGAGTATCCTTCCCAGAGAATTGTACCGAAAGATGCCAATTTTGAAAAAAACGGATAGCATTCCGGAACCCTTTTACATCATCACCACACCACGCTGATAGTTGAACCACTTCCGACAGTACCCCGCGTTTTCGAAACGGCCGGTTAATAATGACGCCGGGCGGCAGACAGCGGAGGAAAGATGAAAAAGATGAGCCAGTTGCCGGAACACGACCGGCCAAGGGAAAGGATACGTCGTCTCGGCCCAGGGGCACTTTCTGACAGGGACTTAATTGCGGCAATTATTGGCAGGGGGGTAAAAGGCAGAGATGTACTGGTGGTGGCGGGAGATATCGAGAAAGAGCTCAGCTCCGGTAGAGAGCACCTTACGTATAAAAAACTGGAAGAGATCCAGGGCGTGGGACCGACAAAAGCCGCACAAATTTCTGCATGTTTCGAACTTTCACGCCGTTACCCGGCGAAAGAAGAGACCGTGGCACACAAAATATCCCGTCCGGAAGACGTCCTGCCCCTGCTGCATGGCATTGAAAACAAGAAACAGGAACATTTCATCTGCATCACCATGAACGGGGCAGGGGAAGTAATCGGGAACCGTATCATCACCGTCGGGCTGTTGAACCACAGCCTCGTGCACCCGAGAGAGGTATTTGCAGATGCGATAACGGACCGGGCGGCATCGATCATCTGTGTCCATAACCACCCCTCCGGGACGCTGGAACCTAGTCCGCAGGACCTTGAAGTTACAAGGCAGCTGACAGAAGCGGGGGCGATCCTCGGTATCCAGCTCCTTGACCACCTTATTGTGACAAAAGACGGTTACCTCTCGATGAAGGAGAGGGGTTACCTGTAGAGAAACCGGGAATTTTCACTTTTTTTTACTAAAACGCCCATTATCCAGAGAGGTCCCGTACCAACAGGGATATTCTGCCAACCCCAAATTATGTTTACCAGAAATTTGGCTGATTCCTCGCACCTACCGGCGTTCAGGAAATTTGTCTACCCGTTTTCACCCTCTTTGACCAGGAGCCTGCCGAGTTCGTAACCTTTTTTATACGCCAGATCAAGCAGCTCCGGCCGCGTTGTAATATCCATGATCGTATCCATATCGCGGATTAGCAGCTCGTCCCAGTACTTGCAGTCAGTTATCTGGAAAAACGCCTGTACCGTCATTTTTGCGCCGCCAAATACGTTCGGCAGGTTCATCCCGGATATACCGATGTACAACCCGCGGCGGTGTTTCTTTTTTACCGGGTCAACAAGTGGTTGTTTCCGGACAAATTTGGCCATGAAAAACACCTGGAACCGGTCCATAAACCCCTTGAGTTTCCCGGGGATCCCCATGGTCATCACCGGGGTGGCAACGATGATGCTGTCGACTTCCCGAACCTTCTCATATATCGGGATCATATCGTCCTTCATCCTGCAGGTTGTGTGTTCCCTGCAGTACATGATCTCCATGCAGGGACTAAAATCAAGAAACGGCACGACGATCTTTTCAACCTCGCACCCGGCGTCCACCGCACCCCGGAGTGCCTGGTCAAGCAGTTTAGCAGTATTCCCTTTTACAAGCGGACTGCCAAGGAGACCGATAATCTTCATTCCCATGTTAGGAGAGTATCCACGAATGGTGCGATATACCTTTTGTGTCGCCGGGGGCGGGTCCTGTTTTCAGAAACGATTAAGTATTCCGATCTCATGCTGGCAATTTAAGAGAACAAACACAACTAATAAATAATCCCCTGCACCTATTACAAAAATAGGTGATAGATTTGACCGAAAACAAGCAGTATAAAGCCGGCTCAAAGGTCGGCCCTGGGAAATATGTATGCCTTGATTGCGGGAAGGAATTGGAACTTGACAAGAGTGAACAGGACCTCCGCAAGTGTCCCTCATGCTCATGTGAAGAGTACCAGTGTTTACCGATGCATCACATCAGGCCGGATGTAAAAACTCCGGAAGATGCGAAGAATCCACCAAAGCGTGGCCAGAGCAACCAGTAATATAATTTTTTCTTTATTTTGAGCCTGCGAAAGAGATCAGAACACCGGTAGTGGAGAGATCACAATTCAGATCTTTTTCATGACCGGAAAGGCAATCTGCCTTACCAGACCATTCCGGAGGATTGAGCACGATGGTAAATGTATCGAAAGAAGGACAGGTCTTCGAGTGTGAGATCTGTGGTAATGTCGTCGTAGTAAAGGAAGCAGGCGGGGGAGAACTCGTCTGCTGCGGTGAACCAATGACGTGTAACGAGGGGTGAACAGAAAATGACAAAAAATTTGGATGAACTTGAAAAGAAAATTGGGAAGGTTCCGAAGTTCTTCAGGGAACTGACAGACAAAGACCCCGAAATGTTCGATATGGTGATGAAACTTGAGGGCCATATCTGGGACGACGGGGCACTGACAAAAAAGACCAAGAAGCTGATCGCAATTGCAATTGCGGCATCGCTCCGTGACCAGCACGCCGTGCATGCGCAATTGATTGGCGCTGAAAGCCTTGGCGTGACAAAGAAAGAGGTAGAAGAGGCACTCAGGGTCGCGTTCCTGCTTGCAGGGATGCCCGCGTATGTCTATGGAAAAGCCCAGCTGGATGAAGTAATGAAAACGTGAAGGGAGGAACAGGCATGTGTGGAGAAATTGGATCAGGCCGGATGCCATCAATTGGTGAACCTGCACCTGACTTTGCCGCCGAGACTACGCAGGGCCCGCTGCGCCTTTCTGACCTGAAAGGGAAGTGGGTCGTCATGTTCTCACACCCTGCGGATTTCACACCGGTCTGTACGACCGAGTTTCTGGCATTCGCAGCAGTGTATGACGAACTCAAGGCAATGAATGTACAGCTCATCGGCCTTTCGGTGGACAGCGTGTCTGCCCACCTTGCATGGGTGCATGCGGTGAAAGAGAAGATGGGGGTGGATATCCCGTTCCCGATCATTGCGGACCTTTCGATGAATATTGCAAAGAGCTATGGCATGATCCACGCGGGACAGAGCACCACCGCGACCGTCCGCTGTGTCTTCTTTATCGATGATAAGGGGATCACAAGGGCAATGATCTACTACCCGTTGCAGAACGGGAGGTATATCCCGGAGATCATCAGGCTCGTGAAAGCACTCCAGATGACTGATAACCATAAGGTGTCAACACCTGCAAACTGGCAGCCTGGTGACAAGGTCGTAGTCCCGCCCCCGAAGACCGCGGCGGAAATGGCAAAGCGGCCGACTGAAGGTTACGAGTGCAAAGACTGGTACCTCTGTTTTAAATCAGTCTAAAACTCATCAACAATCTTTTTTTATCCTACGCCGCCAAAGGCTCCTTCATGCCGATAAAGGTCCTTGCATTCGCATCGAGTCCGCGGAGGGGCGGGAATTCCGAGACACTCCTCGACTGGCTGCTTGCGTCAATGGGTCGTGAGAGCGATGTGGCCATTGAGAAGATTGTACTTATTGATGCAAATGTTAATCCCTGCCGGGGCTGCAATGCCTGCGAAAAGCTCAATTATTGTATCCAGAGAGACGGAATGGATAGTATTCATGATAAAATAATCGAGGCTGACATCATCGTATTTGCATCTCCCATCTTCTGCATGGGGATCCCGGCCCAGGGAAAATCCTTAATCGACCGTGCACAGGTGTTCCGGTCAAGAAAATACGTATTGAAGCTCCCGGTCGTCCCCCCGGAGCGCAAAGGTAAAAGAATGGGCATTTATCTAGGGACTTCTGGGCAGACATGGGACCACGTGTTTGAAGGGGCGATCATGTCAGTCAAATGCCTTTTTCATGTAATTGAGATACGGGACCGAGATATCCAGTACCTGTTCATCAGGGGGGTTGACGAAAAAGGTGCAATCCTTTCACATCCAACAGCTAAAACCGATGCGGAACAGCTCGGCCCGAAAGTAATCGCCGAACTCAGGAGCAGGCTCCAGAGTGAGAATGTATGACGGTCACAGTTCTTGGGATCTCGGGCAGCCCCCACCGTCATGGTAATACCGAGACATTGCTGGATAGTTTTCTTGACGGTGCCCTCAGTGCTGGTGCAGAAACTGACAAGATTATTTTAAGCACTATGAAGTACACCCCGTGCCGGGGATGCAATGCCT
>JBAXMF010000101.1:0-7549 GCA_037134435.1 Methanomicrobiales archaeon
GTGAGGATGCGATCTCCCCGGAAGCTACCAGGACAAACGATTTCCGCGAAATGTGGTAACTGCCCGACCCGGTGCAAATGATGATGCCGAGTCCCGAAGTGGTTTGATAGATGATTGACTTGTCATCAACAATGCTGCTTTGTTGCCTCAGGGGGATTTGCCGACCGAAAAATAATAGATCGCGGATCTCTTCCCGCGAGAGATGGTAAAGGCCGCCTTGTGTTTCAAGGACGCTTTCCCCGTTGCTACACGCTCTCATACTGCTCGATGTGTCAGACATGTGATCACCGGGCCAGTGTAGGAATGTTTTTGTCTGATGCAGACAAATGATATCTAGATCCTTCCCGTATCTGAATTGTTGTTTTGGTAGACTCTATCCTGATAGGGCGGATCACTTTTACTTTTCTGGATTCACTTTCCTCGGCATATCTAAAATGCCCGAGTTCCACATAAAAATCACAGATACCAACGAAACCTGTTATGATCTCGTAAGCCCTAGCGATTTCTAGTGAAATAAGTTTTGGCTTAGTAATTGTGTTCATCATATTTCACCTGATACAACAACCGGGGTATTCGGGCTTAAGAATAGATTTCGCTTGCGGTTTGCCCTGTTGTTGCAGATAAAACAAATGTGGTTGATATATTTATACAGTTTGACTATTGATCTTAGGCCTGTCCCGCTTTTTTGGATACAAAAGCTGCAATATACTCTTGTAATGAATCGCCATGTTCGACGATGAATCGTGCCATTTCCTCTAATTTTAAGGCACCAGTCGAGTCGAGTGGCTGGCCACAGGTGTAACACGTAAAAGCCAGCGGTGGATTGATTGTCGAGCAATTGGTGCATTGCTTCGGCGTTACACCCGTGTCAAGGTCGTCATCCTTTTTATCAACAATACCATACATCCGCGCAACCTCATCATCGATGTCCTGTCCGGTCAGATGCACATATGTTTTCCACATTCTTGTATCGGGCTGACCCCACATCATCATTTTTATTGCGGATTCCTGCATCCCTTCTTTGATAAGGTGAGTGATGCGAGAGTGCCGGAATATGTGCGGTGTAACATGCCGTTCTATTCCTGCACTTTGTACAATTCGTGCAATACGCCTCGATATGGTTGAGTGTGTGTATGGATGATTCCATTCGTTTACAAATACAAGCGCATCGCTGAGGGGTACCTCGGGGTAATCCGCTTTCCATACTTTAAGATATTCTGTGGCCATAACAACTCTGACATGTCGGTAGTATTTTGTTTTGAATAATACACCCACCGACACACCACCGGCAACAAATTCTATATCACCCCAGGTGAGTGTTGCGATCTCTCCTATCCTAAACCCACCTTCGTACAGAAGCAGAATCATTGCCCGGTCCTTACTTTTTTTACAGGCACCCACAATCAATTTAATCTCATCAGGCAGTAGCAAGTCGGTAGCTTTTTTCGTAATGACATTCCGGTTTGGTAATCTAATCCGCTCTATTTTCTTTTCTGGAATTGAATTATACCCATTCTCAATCAGCCACAATGTGAAATGTTTTAACACGGCAACATAGTCGACTATGGTATTTTGGCTGAACTTTGTTCCACGACCACTATTCGCAGATTTCATCGCATCAATCCCCGCGTAGATATCAGTAATTTTGAGCGCGCGAAATTCCCCAAGAAACCGACGCCAACAAACGAGCGAGCACGCCAATTTATTGATGTGCCCTTGTGATACTCCAGCAGCGGATTGTCGCTCCATAAAAAATTCCCGCATTAGGTCTTTGTCATCTTCCGTAATGATGCCGGATTCGATGGCTATGTTCATTGAGTTTGTTGCGTAGTCAGAACGGGACCTTTCAAAATATCGGGATTCGGTGTTTGTCCGGGAAGACATGATGTGTAATTGGGAGCACTTTTGATATAAAATGAAGTACGTAGAATCATACTTCTTGTGGGATTCTGGGACATTGAATCCGTGTTCCGGCACGTCAGCGGTGTTGTTGCTACTTCCGTTGGATTTATGGGAGGCACCGTTGCTGCTCCCACCTACGAGGAGGTCTGCACAGGAAAGACCGGATACTCCGAGGTGGTTATGATAGCCTATGATCCGGGCAGGATTTCATACAGGGAGCTCCTCGGTATTTATTTTAGTTCCAGCAACCCCTGCTCCCGACAGCAGGGGGAATACGCAGGTACCCAGTACGAACCGGTGATCTTCTATCACTGTGGTCAGGATAAACAGCTTGCAGCAGAGTACATCCGTGAACTAACACAAAATGGTCGTTGCGGGAAAGGTGTCATCACCCAGGTCGTCCCGGCCTCAGCTTTTTATCGGGCTGATGAATGTCACCAGCAGTTTTATGAAAAGATGGGAGTATGTTATCCAGTCCTGCATACCGGGGATCAGGGGAATAATTAATAATATCTGCCAGCACTGGTCTCCCGGATATTAGTCTGAAAAGTCACCGGGATGCCGGAGGCACACATCTCGCGATTATTCCGGGCATTTCTGGTCCGTGTGTCAGGTAGTAATAATGCCACATCCCCGTGGCGCCACACGACCACTTCGAGGCCTTGTTTCTGATTGGTACCGCCTGATGTCAGGTAGGCAGGTACCGGTAATCGGATAATTATATCAAAAAATAAAGACCAGATAATAAGAGTAATTATTGGAAGAATACCGGATCCGGGATTGCAGGTATGGGAATTCGATTTTTTCGCGGCCAGAAGACAAAATTCGAACATGAGCACCACCAGCTCAAAGAGATAGCCCGGATTGTCGCGAAAGAATTTCCCGATGAACTGGTATACCTTCTGACCAATGTCCTTGTCGCGAATGGTGAACTTGACTGTGTGGTCCTCTCCCGGCATGGCCCTCTTATCCTCGACCTGAAGGCATATTCCGGGACTATCCATGGTTCAGAGAATGGAAAATGGCAGGTCGAAACAAAGGACGGGGTACATACACTCCCGAACCTTTTCATCCAGTCCAAAATCCACAGGCAGGACTTTATCGACAAGATGATCACGATCTGCCGGACCCATTTCCCTCATATCGGTGAGATCAACCTGAAAAAAATTGGCTCCTGGGTATATTTCTGCAAGGAGAGTGCCTATCCCGCCGGACAAATTGATTTTCGGAGAGTGAAATGGTTCCGCGTTGTTACTGCAGAAAGTCTACCAGAAAAACTTCGTTTTACCGATGCCGGTTATACCCTTCGTCCCGAAGATATGGATGCCATTGTCCTTGACCTTCATCTCCAGGAGTACTCCTTTTTCACCGACAAGGAAATTAACCGGTCAGGCACGGGTAAACCAAAAGGTCTTCTCGGAACTACCCGGAGGAAAATCCTTGTGGCAGTCATAATTATTGTTGTACTGGCCCTTATTATTCCGGGAATGAACCTGGTGGTTACCGATACAGCTATAGGGGCCATGAGTGCCGGGGGGTCAATATTGCAGTCAGTCTCAAAAGACACGCTCAAGAGTGCTTCAAGACCGTCGGACTCATCGGATGCACTGGCCTATCTCAATGTGATCCGGGAACAGAACGGAAAAAATCCGTTGTACTTTGACGAACGTCTCTATAACCTCACCCTTGTCCGTGCCAAGGACATGCAACAATATCAGTACCTTGCTTATGTCAACCCCTGGACTGGTACCTGTGCGAATTCCCTGAAGACCCGGTATGGGCTGTCAGTCAATGAAAACGTGGTGGAGAGTGCCTATGGGCAATGGAACGGGTACACCCGTGGTATTGAACGGCTGGCATTTGATTCGTGGATGAAAGAACCCGGGAATAAAAAACAGTTACTTGGTAATTACAGTGCGGGCTCAATCTCCTGTTCAGGCGGGTATTGCTCATTTCTTGGCCTGAATAATGACCAGACAGGAAACGAATGCCAGACGGGGCCATCTGGCATGAATATGACCTCCTGATATCATCCCAGGGTAACAAAGTTTTTTTAAAAAAATTCGGCTAATTACCATTGGCCCCCCGAGTGATTGTATCTGTTTTTTATGGTAGCCCAAACGATTTTTTGGGGTAATCTTCATTCCCCGGACCATGATAAAAAAAGGTTAGAATTTTTTAACTGCAATAAGCAGCCCGAGAATTCCAATGGCTAAAAATGGCAGCAATATTGATCCGGCAGCTTTGGTCGCCGGGACGGATGTTACTGACACAGGGGGTGAAGAGGTTGTCATCGTTGTTGCCACTACCGGAACTGCTTCTGTTTTCGGGGTCGTTAAGGTTGGTGCGGGCGCCGCCAGCCCCTGGTTCACATGAATAATAAACGTTGAGACAGGCTGTAGCCCTACCATTCCCGCCTTACCCGGGCATTTATCGGCGAGCCCCTGCCCATGTACAAACTTAACTATCACACTCGAATTATCATTACGACCATTGTAAACGACACTCTCTCCCTTTCCAAGGGTCTTTTCAAGGACGGTCCGATCGGTACTATTCAGGGTGATAGCCGCAGATAATGCATTACAGACCGATCCTGTGCAGTTACCACATTCGGGGGTGGCAGTATATTGGAATGAATAATCAGCTGCAAGATCAACCGGCAGCGAGTCCGGGTCGCCGATTATATCCGTTGCAAGCCAGTTCTCGATACCTGGTGTAGGGAATACCTTCGCTACGCCAATCCAGGTGCCACCGGGCCCACCCATACTTGTGGCAACGACCGGGTCTCCCGCTTTCAGGATTGTAAATACGGAAGGGTCTGGCACAGTCCCCGTCAGGTTTCCAGCCATGCCCGGGTCCCAGGTGCATGTTGAAGTACTATTGGTAAACGTACAGCCATAGGTGTACCCGGCATTTATCGTGATGGTCCCGGCGGACTGGTTCATGGAGGCCAGGGTCCCACGGAAGACTATCTCCTGGATCACGGCCGATGCCGGTGCTGCAGCAAGGATTACCACCGCAGCTGCAATTAACAAGGTTAAAACTACCTGCTTTTTCATAACGATCAACTCAGTTCTGAAATATATGGTTATTTACCCGATGGATAAAAAGATGTTTGGCGGGAAAAGCACAAAACTAGGCATCAGGTGTCTTATCCAGGTACCGGTACTGACTTCATCTCCAAGGCCGCTCGCGTTGATCTTGCATATTCTTTAAGCGTTATTGACAGAGAACACCACCACCACATTCCCAAGGAATTCCACTCTGAACATGTTGATTACCACGTTGATATCCTGGTGTATCCAGCTACCGGAATTACCAGGCATCGGAAATTTTACCAGAACTGGAAAAATAAAAACCAGCCTAATCCGGAAGTCATTCCAGATAGCTGACACATAATGTGATCCTGAATGGTCAAATAATGAAACTATTTTATACCGAAATAAAATATTATAATAAGAAATATATCTTGTATCTTTCACGATCTATAAGTAGTGGAATCCTGATACGAGTGGATAAAGATGATCCGAAAAATCCGTGGTTACGGAATTGTGGTGGTTTCGATTCCATGACCGGGAGGATTATGATCATATAGGGTGTGGGGTCCGGCCTGAAGGTAAAGTTGTTCCCCAAATACGCAACCGGGTGATTTCACTTGAACGAGGCAAGCAGGATAACAGTACTTCTCGTCGATGATGAGCCCGGGCTCACAGAGATCGCAAAGCGTTTCCTAGAACGTTCCGGTGAATGTCGGGTAGATATTGCAAATTCAGCAGCTGACGCACTTGCAATGTTAAACAATGTGATATACGATGTCCTAGTTTCCGATTACCTGATGCCTGATATGGACGGCATAACATTTTTAAAGACTGTAAGGTCAGGCAATCACACAATACCGTTTATCGTTTTTACGGGAAAAGGCAGAGAGGAAGTAGTGATAGAAGCCTTGAATAACGGGGCTGACTTCTATCTCCAGAAAGGTGGAGATCCTGCGGCCCAGTTTACCGAACTACAGTCGATGGTCCGGAAGGGCGTGGAACAGAGACGGGCGCAATGCGAACTGTATGAGAAAAATCATATCCTTGATGCAATTCTCGCTGCATCTCCCTTCGGTATTGCCCTTGTAAAGGATGAACGGGTCAAGTGGGTAAATGACGCATTCGCAAGAATGTTGCAGTATACAAAAGAGGACCTGATAGAAAAAGACCTCGAGTCCCTTTATGATATTCATGAGGTATACAAGCGGGTAAGAACCCAGATTGCAACAGATTTGGAAAATAAAATGCACTCAGATCTTCAGATACGGTTCAGGCAGAAATCAGGCCCCCTGATAGATTGCGAGCTTAGTATCGTGCCGCTCGAAGATCACCATAAAGAATCAGGAGTTATGATAACCGTTACCAATATCACGAAGAGACTTGCAATGTCACGGGAGATTGAGCGCTTGTCGGCGTTCCCGTACCTTGAGGCTAACCCGGTTATCGAATTGAACCAGAATGGCCAGATCACGTATTTCAACGAGGCAGCGATTGATGACCTGATAAGGTTCGGACCGGAAACAACGCTTGAAGTATTTATCCCCCCTGACCTTCCGGACCTGCTCCGCGCAATGGAGCAAGGTGATACCAGTCATCATGACAGAACCGTTCAGCTCGGGAAGGTCACCTACCACGAACATATCACGGTCAGCCCAAGGTTTCGGGTCATCCGGATATCTGCAATAAATACCTCTGAGCAGAAGAAGATACAGGCTGCAATGAAAGAGATGGAAGATGCGCTCCGTGATCAACAGACCTGACCAGGGAAACGGCAGTCTGGCGATTCTTTGAACAATAACAATTTTCACCGGGAAAGAAAAAAAGTTGTTAAGGGTAAGGGCACATATCCTCCTTTTTGGCCAGTTTTTGGTCTTCATGGTTCAGGAAGTAAGTGGTGCCATCTCAATAGTCCCCGGTTTAGTCCAGCATCCCGAATTGCAGGTTCTCCCCTGGACCCAAAATACACGGTGGATCTGAACGGGGCAATAATTATTGGGTTGTACAGATTCGTCACCGCAGCCCAGAAGCAATACAATACAGTTACTGATAACTTCCGGGACCAGGAAAGGGGTAGCAATAATTAAACCCGGAATTAATTGGAGCCACCCCCGCGTTGTACTTGAAAGAGTTTGTTGTCTTATTCACAACAAATACTTTATTACTAATCCGTGCGAAAAATGATCAGTAGATTGAAACGGGGGACCGGTATCAGCGTATCGGGTGCCAGGTAAAAATTACCGGAGGGTACCTTGTACACAGTACTGTATCGGATGCTCCACCCCTTTCCATTCCCGTTGTATGACTCCATGAAGTTACACAGAGTACTGGGGTCTTCAATCAGGCTTGAATTTATTCAAATGGCCTGGAATGCCTCATTACCAAGTAACCGTCAATTAAGGCCATAAACAGCATGAACAGGACAAGGATATTGTGAAAATTATATTTGAACGCCTTGCAAAAGTGATTAACCATCACCCGATGCTGGTCGCAGGAATCGTGATCGCGCTTTTTATCGTCTGCCTTTATGGGATGACGACGATTTCCATGCAGACCGGGTGGGAAACCTACATGGTGAAGGACTCCCCCGAGGGAAGCCAGTATAATAAGTA
>JBAXMF010000102.1:0-7494 GCA_037134435.1 Methanomicrobiales archaeon
GGACGTCGTTACTATGGCCCGCTTTGGGAGAGATATGCTGAACGACTCAATGAACGCCCTGCAATTACAGGACCTGGAGAAAGCGATGGAAGTAAAATCCAGAAAAATTGCGCTTTCAGAGCAGCATGACTCGCTTGAAGACCGGATTTTCACGATGATTGCTCTCTACCAGCCCGTTGCCCGGGACCTCCGGACCCTGGTATGTTCCCTTATGATTGTACAGGGAAGCGAACGGATTGGTCGCTACGGGAAGGATATTGCGAATGCGACAAGGCACCTGTCCGACAGTGAATCTACCGGGAATTTTATCAGCATTCCCCATATGTCAGAGCTCGTGGTCGAGATGATTGATGATGCGATTTTTGCCTTCGAAAACGAAGACCTCAATACCATCAACGATATGTCAAAACGGGATGACTTGGTCGATTCCCTCCGGACCTCGATATTCCGGGAATGCTTAACCTATATGATGGAAGACCCGCGTACCATCACCCGGTGTACCCACTACGTGATGATCTCCCGTTTCCTTGAACGGAGCGGGGACCATGCCTGCAAGATGGCAGAGAAAGTCCACTACATGGTGACCGGTGAACGAATCGAGATAAAATAGTACCGAAAAACGAATTGGGATTGGTATGAAACCCACCGGCAACGATAAAAAGAGCATTATTTTTCTCTGCAGTTACAACTCTGTTAGGTCACAGATGGCCGAAGGCCTGATGCGTCACCTGTTTGGCGACCAATATAATGTTTATAGTGCTGGTGTTGCGAGTGGCGGGGTAAGCCGCCATGCTGTTGCGGTGATGAAGGATATCGGGATTGATATTTCTCACCAGCGTTCAAAAACCCTGCATGAGTTCAAAGGCAGTCATTTCAGCGTCGTGGTGACCTTGTGTGACCATGGAAAAGAGGCCTGTGTATATTGTCTCCCGAAAGGGGACCTGGTCCTTCACCATAATTTTCCGGCTCCAAACGAGATCGGCCTGCCGAAAGAGGAAATCATGAAAGAATTCAGTGATCTCCGGGACCAGATCCAGTCCTGGCTGATGCACCAGTTCGGCTAGTCCGAACATGTTCAGATTTTATATTTTTATCTAGTATTTATGCTGATAATAAATGATCTATATATTTTCTATATATGTATATATTCTCCGGCGGGAATAAGTATATACTCAACAGTCGATGTTGACGAGACCATTATGGTATCCGATCGTAAGAAATTTGGAATTGCAGGACTCGTTATTGCGGTGCTGCTTATGTTCATGGTTTTTTCAACGGGCTGTGTCAACAACACGGCAGAAAAGACCCAGACCGGGACTAGTGTACCGACTGCCGGCCAGACTCCGGCAGCAACATCTGCCATAACCAAAGGTGTAACGACTGCAGCCAGTAATCCACAGGCTACCCAGTCCGTTGCCGGAAGCAAGATTATCAAGGTATCAGGTTCTACTACGGTCCTCCCGATCGCCCAGAACGCTGCAGATGCCTTCATGACTGCCAACCCGGGCATCAACATCCAGGTATCCGGAGGTGGGTCCGGTGTAGGTGTCCAGCAGATTGGTGACAAACTGGTCGATATCGGGATGTCTTCCCGGGACCTGACCAGGGACGAATTAACGAAATACAAAGACTTCGTCATCACCCCGGTAGCCCTGGACGGTATTGCCCTGATTGTTAATCCCGCAAACAACGCGGTGAATTCGTTGACCATTGCCCAGATTCGCGACATCTACACAGGAAAAATTACCAACTGGAAAGATGTCGGTGGTAAGGATATGTCAATCGTTGTGATTGGTCGCGACAGTGCATCAGGGACCCGGACGTTCTTCACTGACACCGTGATGAACAAGACGAATTATGTGAAAACCCAGTTCGAGAAGAATTCGAACGGCGCAATCCAGCAGAGCGTTGCCCAGACACCCGGTGCAATCGGGTATGTCGGCCTTGGTTACATTGACCCGTCAGTGAAAGCATTAAAGATCAGCGTCAATGGAACACTCGTTGAGCCGTCAATCAATACCGTCCTTGACAAGAGTTACCCGATTTCGAGGTCGCTCCTGATGATCTCCAACGGGCAGCCAACCGGTATTGTAAAGAATTACATTGACTATATCCTGGGTTCTGAAGGCCAGAAACTTGTAGCAAAAGAAGGCTTTGTGCCTTTACCCTGAACCTCTTTTTTAGACCTGTTTGTAAGGGTGGATCCCACTCGATTCTGTCTTCAGGATAATAATCTTGGCATAATAAGGTGAAGAGTGGGATATACTGCTAAAACCGGCTAAGTAACTTTCCATTTCCGAGAACATGCCGAACAAAAAATACCCGCAGTCAACTGTGTTGTCTTTAAAAAAATCACTGCGCCGGATGGAAAATAGGATCGGAATCTTTTTTAATTAAAATGGTTTTTTAACCGCAAATTATATATTGATTTTCCTAATCAGGAATGCCTTGCATTAGAAAGAGTTAAGATACCCGCTACCATTAGGTGTAGTACCTGGGACAACCTCTGTGTGCCAAGAACGCATTGATTTCCATTGCGTTTCACCGTCGTACCGGTAAAAATATCGTCATATCATCGTCACCGATCCGCGGCGGACTGCATCCATGCAGAGGGGAGTAATGATGGCAGACATTTGTATCGGGTTTGAAGTTCATCAGCCATACCGGTTAGACAGGGAATTTTCAGCGGTACCGAAGGAGAAGAAACAAGACCTGTCACGCCTGTATTTTAACGGGCTGAACAAGGAAATTCTGTTACGGGTTGCAGAAAAATGCTATAACCCTGCAACAACGCTCATCCTTGAAAAACTCGATGAAGGATTTTCCTGTTCGTTCTCCTTATCCGGAATTGTCATTGAGCAGCTGCAGAGGTGGAGCCCTGATACCCTCTCGTTATTCGAACAGGTCGCGGACCACCGCAACTGCGAACTGATCGGGCAGACCTATTACCACAGCATTGCCAGCTGTTTCTCTGATAAAACAGAGTTCAGGGAACAGGTCCGCCAGCATGCTGACCTGGTGCATGACCTGTTCAGCGTTCGTCTGGCCATCTTTGAAAATACCGAGTTCGCCTTCAATAATGAGGTCGCAAAAATTATTTTGGACATGGGGTTTGCCGGGATCTTCACCGAGGGAGTGGACCGGGTCCTCGGAAAGCGCAGCCCGGATTATCTTTACACCTGCCAGGACCTGCCGGTCCTGCTCCGGAACACGAAGTTATCTGATGATATTGCATTACGGTTTGCCAACATGACGTGGGACCAGTACCCCCTCACCGCCGATACGTATGCCCAATGGGTCGCAACTTCACCGGGTGATTTCATCAGCGTCTTCCTGGACTACGAGACGTTCGGGGAGCATTTCCTGAAGGAAACCGGGATATTCGACTTTTTACGCTATCTCCCCGGGGAATTGCGTAACCATGACGTGCAGACGGTCCTCCCGTCACAGGTAGTCGCGGACCGTACTCCTGCCGGGACCATTGACGTGCATGAGACTATTTCGTGGGCAGATCTTGAAAAGGATACCTCAGCGTGGATGGGCAATGAACGTCAGCGGACTGCCTTTCATGCGGTTCAGTCCGCCCGTCCATATGTTGCCGATTTACCGATATGGCGGTACCTGCAGACCAGTGACCATTTCTTCTCCATGGCCTCCCGGTATGGATCGAGCGGGGAATTGCATACCCAGTTCAGTCACCACGAGGCAGAAGAGGCGTTCAAAACATACATGAGGGTGCTTTCAGATTACGAGGCACGAAATATCAGGGTAATGAAAAACAAGAAGTCGGCGAAGACATTACGGGCCCTGTCCCCCGAACAGGCATTTCATTTTGCCGGACCGACCGGCTTCGTCGGTTATGTCGCCTACAATCTTGACCAGTTCCTGGAACTGCTCTCTATCGTGCCCAATGAGTCGATACGGTACCACCAGGAACGCGGTGACTTTGTCAACTGGATCACTGGGGTACTCGGGGAGCCAAAGCTTGCGGAGTATATCAGCGGGCTTTCGGAACGACATGAACTAATAACAGCTGTAAGTGAACGGAGGGAACAGTTATGGAGCAATTTAAAATAGCGTTTTTCTGTTGGGAATCCATGTATGCAGAACGCGTGGGCGGGCTTGCCAACGCTGCGACCAACCTTGCGGAAACGCTGGTAAAACAAGACCACGAGGTACACTATTTCACCCGGGGGAGTATTCCTGACCAGGTCATCAATGGCGTGTATTATCACTATTGCCAGCCTGGCGGAGGAAACATTGTAGAATACTGTAACAATATGAGCAGATCCATGGTGGACCAGTTCAGGCACTATGATCAGCAGGGACGGTTTGATATCCTCCATTTCCATGACTGGCACCCGGTCCAGGCGCTCCATCACCTGCAGGACCGGAATACCTTCTTGACCTTTCATTCAACGGAATATGGGAGGAGTGGCAACCAGTTTGGGGACTGGTGGGAGTTCAAGGAGATTTCAGGGAAGGAATGGTATGGAGGACTTATTGCAAAAAATGTAATTACTGTTTCAGCCACCTTAAAAAACGAAATAGCGTGGTTGTATAACGTACCGAAAGACAAATGCAGGGTGATCCCCAATGGGGTGGTCCCACGTCATTTCCGGGCAGAGATTGATCCCGGTGAAGTGAAAAAATCCTATGGGATTCATCCCTACGCACCGCTTGTGCTTTTTATCGGCCGGCTGGTCTACCAGAAAGGACCTGACCTGCTGATCGAGGCACTCCACAAGGTGTGCAGTCGCCGGTGGGATGCGCAGGTCGTCGTGGCAGGTGACGGGGGCATGCGACAGGTCCTTGAGGAACAGGCAAAAAATCTGCCCGTTAATTTTGTCGGGTACATCCCGGACTGTGAGTATATCAGGTTACTGAATGCCGCCGATGTCGTGGTAATTCCCAGCCGGAATGAACCATTCGGCCTTGTGCTCCTCGAGGCATGGAGTGCCGAAAAAGGGGTTGTCGCATGTGACGTTGGTGGACTGTCCGAGAACATCGATGCATTTGTCGATGGAATGAAGGTAAATGTTGATGCAGGATCGCTTGCATGGGGTATTAACATGTTAATTGATGAAGACTGGAATGCTGGCGCCCTTGGAAAAAGGGGAAGGAAGAAGGTAGACCGCTTCTTTCTCTGGGGCCCGATTGTTGAGAAGCTGACTGATTCGTATTCCCGGGGGTCCGTATGAAACTCGCGTATTTTGTCGATGAATTCCCCCCGTTTTTCCGCGGGGGGCTTGGTACCTACGCAACAGAGATCACCCGCCAGTTTATCGCAAAAGGTCACAGTGTTTCGGTTTTTTCACGGAATACCGGTGACGACCCGACGTTCGATACGTGGGCAGGCGTAGAAGTCCATCGCCCCCGGCTGATGGAATTTTCCGATATCCTTGCAATTGTGAACCCGTCAGAGGTGAAGAGCTGGGACTTCAACGGCCAGGAATTTTTTGCCGAGACGCTGCTGTACAACCTGCTTTCCGCATCAAAGGTGGTAAATTACCTTGTCCAAAACGAGCACCGCCACTTTGACCTGTTGGTGTCCCACGACTGGATCGCAGCCCTTGCGGGAATCATCGCTAAAAGGAACCTCAAGGTGCCGTTTGTCTTCCATTTCCATTCAACCGAACAGGGGAGAAATCCCTCAGGTTCGGTGACGATCAAGGAGATCGAACGCCTCTCGGCGATGACGGCCGACCGGATTGTGACGGTCAGCTATGCCATGAGGGATGAGCTGGTAAGATTCGGGTACCCCGAAGCCAGGATTCGCGTTATTCACAACGGGGTTGATGCAGAAAAGTATGACCCCTCGCGGTTTACGCCACAGCAGGTGCAGGAGTTCCGGGAAAAGATCGGGGTAGGCTCCTCACCGATGATCCTCTTTATCGGCCGGCTCACGTGTGTTAAGGGGGCGGACCCCCTCATCCTGGCGATGCCCCAGGTCCTTAAAGAGGTCCCGGATGCAAAACTCGTGCTGCTTGGGATCGGTGACCAGGAGCAGATGCTCTCCCAGATGGTACGCGACCTCCACCTTGGCACGAACGTATTTTTGCACTTCAAGATGGTGCCTGAAGAAGAGCGCCTCCTCTACTATGCTTCAAGTGACCTGTGCGTCTTCCCCTCGAAGTACGAACCGTTTGGCATCGTCTGTACCGAAGCGATGTCAATGGGGAAACCCGTGGTGGTCGGTGCACGGGGGACAAGCGGTTTCCGTGAACAGATCATTGCCACCGGGGAGGGGATTTGCGGGTACCATGTCAACCCCCATGACCCGTCAGATATCGCACAGTACCTGGTCAAGATTTTAAAAAGTCCGGACCTTGCAGAGAAAATGGGTAAAAACGGCAGGCAACGGGTGCTTGATCATTTCACCTGGGACATCATCTCCGACCGGACCATCAAGATTTACCAGGAAGTAGTGGACGAGCACGTGCAAGGTGCGTGATACCTGCACATGACGATTCGGTATGGCAGGGAGATGCTGGCACCTCGTGCCGGCCGGGGACTCGAGTACCTCATGGCGGGGGACCAGTCCTACTGCTCTTCCTCGGTCTATGGCAACACACGAAAATACCATGGTCTCCTTGTTCACAAGGGGACCGTTTATCTCTCCGCGCTTGATGAACAGGTCAACGGAGTATGGGTCTCGGGACTGCAGTACGAAGGGACCCCGCACGATTCCGGCCCCGGGAACTGTTTCTCGTTCAGCCTGTACCCCCCGTCCTGGGTATTCTGGATCGATGATGTAATCGTTAAAAAAACCATCACGTTCAACGGCGGGCCCACCATCACCTACGATATCACCGGTGAGGCAGACCTCTTTATCAGGCCGCTCATCGCCAACCGCTCCGTAAACCAGGTCATCCGCAACCCCCACGTTGAATTTGAGCATGATGGAAACTGCGTCCGGTGGTGCGGTTCCGTCCTTGATGGGGACTTCCCCTTTACCCCGGCACCGGAAACCTACTGGAACGTCTGGTATGAACGGGAAAGAGAACGTGGTTACGAGCCGGTAGAAGATTTGATTTCACCGGGATTCTTTTCCCGGCATGTGAGCAACGGCCAGGTCAGCCTGCGGTGTTTCCGGGAGGACCAGGCGATCGTCCTTGAAAAAGAGATACCTGCATTGCATTCTTTCCAGGAATGGCTTGACCGGGCAGCCGACACCTTCTGCCACGGTGACGAGATCTACGCCGGTTACCACTGGTTCACCGAATCGTGGGGGCGTGATTCTGCCATCAGCGTCACCGGCCTCCTGATCGACCGGGGGAATAAAAAGGGTGCACAACAGGTCCTCCGCCGGCTTGCTGATAAAATGACCGGTGGGGTGATCCCGAACCGGTTCCCCGATAACTACCACACGAGCGATGCCTCACTCTGGTTTATTCATGCACTGAGCCGGTACCAGCGCCGGTGGGGGGATGATGGTTTTATTCTTTCCATGGTGCCGGTCGTTGCAGAGGTCCTCGCACAGTACCCTGCCTC
>JBAXMF010000103.1:0-7479 GCA_037134435.1 Methanomicrobiales archaeon
CTGTGAATATTTTTTTAAGAACAGGATCGTTTCAAAAGCTGCAGTATCCAATAAAATGGATGAATGGTATCGTTGCACCAATTAGCCGCCAGGCTCATGTAGAATATGTCACAGCGTCGAATTCATGAAATTTTTTGGCTTCACAAAAGAATACGTAAGAATGGAAACTAAAATTTTGTGATCTAATCGGATTTAAGGTGAAGCCTCATATTTCCCGTCGTATCCATGCATCAATAAGTGCTCTTGCGATACTCATCGGTGATGGGAGATTTGGAAGATTGTTCCGGCCAAACCATCCTGCCGCCGCGATTTCGTTCGTATCAATCGTGATCTCACCTCCGGCAAAATCAGCAATAAAACCCACCATCAGGGAATCTGGAAATGGCCATTGTTCACTTCCAAAATACCGGATATTGGTTACTTCAATCCCAACTTCCTCTTTCACTTCCCGATGCACACATTCTTCGAAGTTCTCGTACGGTTCGAGAAAACCGGCAATGACACTGTACAGGTCCGCTGGATATCTTGGGGAACTTGCAAGTAATACCTCATCCCTCTTCTTCACGAGCACGATTATTGCAGGAGAATACCGGGGACGAGTGCGATAATTGCAGGCAGTGCAATGTTTGACCAATCGTGACTGGAGCTGACGGGTTTCTGCCCCGCACCTGCTGCAAAAGCTGGTAGAGCGATCAAAGTCTATGATCTGTACCGCGTACGCGGCAAGGGCTAGTTCATCATCCGGAATTATACCATAAAGATCCCTGACTCCGGAGAAATGATCTCCTGCAGGTTCAGGAATATCTGCTGGCACTTCCAGTGCATGACAGGGCTTGCCGTCAAAGTATCCTAAAAATTGAGTTCTAAGTATTATGGCGTGAGAAAACGGAAGAGTGGAGATCATTATAGTTTTTGAAGATTCACCATCCACGAGTAAAACAGAATTTTCCTGCACAATCACACATGGGTTTCCTGAATCCGGATTATAGTCCGGAGCTGGATAAGAATGGGATAGTATTATCAAAGAGAGAAACGGTCTATGTGCCATATAGGTACTTCATCTCCTCGTTGACAAAACGATTACGAAAATTCAACCGTTGAGCGAGTTGAAACCCCAGGTATCCGCTCAGGTAATCCGAAGTTTTTTAATTTTAATCAGGGGGTTACCAGACCAAGTCTCTATATCCCCCATAAACAACAACCGCAGAAAAATCAATAACCCATGCAGGATGAGAAGATACCAATGATCTCCCTCATCGAGCCGGAACGGGTGCGTTTTCTGAATGACGCCACGGTACGGACCGGAGACTATGTCCTGTACTGGATGCAGGCCTCGCACCGCACGGAAGAGAACCCTGCACTCCGGTACGCAGTCGAGCGGGCCGACAGTGCACATCTCCCACTCGTTGTGTATTTCGGGCTCTGGCAGACCTATCCCGAGGCAAACCTCCGTCACTTCCGGTTCATGCTGGAAGGGCTTACGGAAGTCGCACGCTCGCTCGAGTCCCTTGGGATCACGTTCGTGCTCCGGGTTGTGCCCCCTGACGAGGGAGTCCTGGCCCTTGCAAGACACGCGGCAATCGTGGTTGTTGACCGGGGCTACCTCCGGCAGCAGCAGTCGTGGTACCACGTTGTTTCGAAACAGTGTCCTTGTGCTCTCGTGCAGGTTGAGGGAAACGTGGTCGTACCGGTCGAGGTCGCATCGCAAAAAGAGGAGTACTCCGCGGCCACCTTCCGCCGGAAGGTCACGTACCAGGCTGACCGGTTCCTGCACCCTGTTGGCACGGTCAGCCCGGAGCGTTCTTCTCCCACCCCTGACATTCCCACGCTTGCCGGTGAGACACCCGATGCGATCCTCGCACAGCTCACCATTGACCGTTCGGTCCCTGCATCGGGTATGTACACGGGAGGGTCATCTGAAGCCGACCGGCGTTTTATGCAGTTCCTTGATACACGGCTCGACGGGTATGCCGATAACCGCAATGATCCCGGTGGCCATGGGGGTTCTGATATGAGCCCCTACCTCCATTTTGGCCAGGTGTCGCCGGTAACGCTGGCACTTCTCGCCCAGGAACAGGGTGGGGACGGAATGCCTGCCTTTCTCGAACAGTTGATCGTGCGGCGGGAACTTGCCGTGAATTTTGTCCGGTATAATGACCACTATGATTCATTCTTGTCACTTCCGGCATGGGCACAGAAAACGCTCGCGCTTCATCGTGGCGATCCGCGGGAGTACACGTATTCACTCGATGAACTGGAACAGGCTGCCACCCATGACCCGTACTGGAATGCGGCAATGCAGGAAGTGAAGACGACCGGTACCATGCAGGGCTACATGCGGATGTACTGGGGTAAGAAGATCCTCGAATGGAACAACACACCGGAGGACGCCTACGCGGCCACCCTGTATCTCAATAATAAATACGAACTAGACGGGCGGGACCCCAACGGGTACGCCGGGGTTGCCTGGTGTTTTGGCAAACATGACCGCCCGTGGGGGGAACGTCCGATCTTTGGCATGGTACGGTACATGAATACGAAGGGGCTTTCGCGAAAGTTTGACATGGACCGGTACCTTGAAACGGTCCGGCAGTAATACACCTGACGCGGCACTACCATGGGCCCGTGGCCGGTGTCCCGGGGTAACACCCTCATATCCCATAAGGTCCGAATACCTAACCGTGAAGAACCAGGGAGTGTGAACCAGATCATGAACAAACGACGGTTCCGGGCCGACGACCCGGAGCGGAAAACATGGCAGGACCCGGAAACAATTTTTTCAGCAATTGGTCTCTCTGCCGGCATGACCTTTGTCGATATCGGGTGCGGTGAAGGTTACTTTGCACTGCCTGCTGCCCGGCGGGTAGGGCCGGAGGGGAAGGTCTTCGCTGCAGATATCAACGCCGATGCCATAGTGGCACTGCGGGAGCAGGCAGCAAACGAGGGACATCGCAACCTGTCAGCGGAGGTGAAGACCGCCGAAGAGGCCGTGTTCTGCGAAGGATGTGCGGATATCGTCTTTTTCGGGATTGATCTCCACGATTTTGCCGACCCGGAACAAGTCATTCTGAATGCAAAAAAGATGCTCAAACCTTCGGGGAGACTGATCGATCTTGACTGGAAAGATGAGCCAATGGCATTCGGGCCACCACAGGAGATAAGGCTCTCAGTAGAGAAAGCACGGTCAATGATCGAAGCTGCAGGGTTCCGCGTCCTCTCTGTCCAGGATGCCGGTCCATACCATTACCTCATCATCGCCGACAGGTGAGGTCGGCTATCCCGGGCTTTTCGGAAAAAACAGGATGTGTATTCCAATGAAGGCCAATTGGTGGTACTGCCACGAGATAGACCTGTATTACCATTTTAGTATAGAACGGTCTTGGACCGGACATAGCGCATCGGTCCGGAAAATACCCCCACGATCAGCAGGGGAATCCCGGGGATGATATATCACGGTGATTTTACCTACCGTGAGAGTGACAAGAAAGCATTTATCGAATTGTTTTCAACCTCAGTTTAAAGCAGTAGCAATTGGTACTTCGGCAGGGTATTCCCTGTCAATCCGGAAGAGATAACGCCATCCCCAGGTCGACGTACCAACTCCAGAGACCGGTTATGGCAGATTTCAACGGTGTAACAAATACCAGACGAGACAGCGGTGATCAGATGGATCCAGAAATACTCAGCCTTACAGAAAAAGCAAAACAATTTACGAACGATCTCGGGCTCCTCCGTGATGAACTGAAGAAGGTGATTGTCGGACAGCAGGTTGTAATCGACCGGCTCCTGATCGCCCTCTGCGCCGATGGCCATGTCCTTCTCGAAGGGGTCCCGGGGATCGCAAAAACCCTGACCATCAGGACACTTTCGCAATGCATCGACTGCAGTTTCACGCGGCTCCAGTTCACGCCCGATATGCTCCCTTCGGATATCATGGGGACAAAAGTCTACAACCAGCGGGACTCATCGTTCTCTACGATGAAAGGACCGATCTTTGCCAGTTTTGTCCTTGCCGATGAGATTAACCGGGCCCCCCCGAAAGTCCAGTCTGCCCTGCTCGAAGCGATGCAGGAACGGCAGGTAACAATCCAGGGTGAGACGCTCCCGTTACCCCGCCCGTTTTTTGTCCTGGCGACCGAGAACCCGATCGAATCGGAAGGGACCTACTCATTACCGGAAGCACAGGTGGACCGGTTCATGTTCAAAGTAATGATGGGATATCCAAATAAGGACGAAGAAGTGACCATCCTCGACCGGTTCACGGAAGGTTTTGTCCCTGACCCACGACAGGTCATCACGGCGGAAAAAATCCTTGAAATCCAGGCGTTTACCAAAAAGGTGTATGCAGATACCCAAATCAAGAACTATGTAGCCTCCATCGTGGATGCGACCCGTTATCCCGGGAAGTACGGCATCGACCTTTCCCGCTATATCGCGTACGGGGCCTCACCAAGGGCTTCAATTTACCTGGTCCTCGGTGCAAAGGCACATGCGATATTGCGGGGCAGGGGTTTTGTGCTGCCGGAAGACGTAAAGTCCGTTGCCCACGATGTATTACGCCACCGGCTTATCCTCACGTACGAGGCAGAAGCTGACGAGATCAAGCCTGAAACCATCATTGATACGGTCCTTTCGACCGTGAAGGTACCCTGATTAAGGGAGGTTTGGGTGGCCAGTATGACTGACCGGAACGATCTGATCCGCCAGATTAAAAAAATCGACATCACCACACGGCGTCGCGTCCAGGGGCTCCAGGCGGGCCAGCACCACTCTGTTTTTAAAGGACAGGGCGTCGAATTCACCGACCTTCGTGAATATGTGCCGGGCGACGACGTGAGATCGATAGACTGGAAAGTAACGGCACGGTTGAACCATCCGTTCATCAAGGAATTTACCGAAGAGCGCGACCAGACGTTTTATTTTGTTCTCGATATCTCAGGCTCCGGCAGTTTCGGGTCTTCGATGACCAAGGGGCATAAGGCCCTTGAAGTTGTCGCAAGCCTGATGTTCGCGGCACTCAGGAATAATGACCGGGTGGGGCTCTGCCTCGTTTCTGACCATGTTGAGAAATTTGTCCGGGCGAAAAAAGGGAGAAAACACGTAATCTCCCTCTTAAATTTACTTCTCCGGCACCAGCCGGAATCAAAAGGGACCGATCTCGCTGCGGCCCTCCGGTCACTATCCCATAGCCTGAAACGGCAATGCTCAGTTGTTATTCTTTCAGACTTTGTCTCCCCGCCCTTTGCCCGGGAACTGTCCATTCTCCGGAACCACTACGAGGTCATCGCGATCCGGATCAATGACCCGGTCGAGTTCGAACTTCCGGATATCGGCTATATTGAACTCGAGGACGCTGAGACCGGTGAACAGCTCCTTATTAATACCCGGGATGAAGAATTCAGACTCCGGTACCAGTCGATTGTGAACGAGGCCGATCGGAAACTTGAAAATGAGCTCAGGCGAAGTGGCATCGAACCGGTCCCGGTCCTGACGACGGAACCGTACGATATCCCGTTGAAACGGTTTTTTTCAGGGATGAACGGGAGGAGGACACATGGCAGGATTTTATAACCCCCTCTGGCTCCTGGGGCTCATCTCAATCCCCGTCATCTATTACCTCCACTACCTCGCCACGAAGAGGAAGAAGCTGGAGGCAATACAATTCTCACGGGTTGCATTCCTTCAATCGGCCCTTGGTGATACGAAAAAGTCAAGACGGCCCCAGGTGCTGTTCATCATCGCCCTCGCGGTCCTGGCACTCCTGTTTATCGGTCTTGCCGACCCGCACATCCCCCTTGAGCAGACGACAGAAGGGGTAAACGTCGTACTGGTAATCGATGATTCCGGGAGTATGCAAGCCACAGATTACCAGCCTACCCGGATCGAATCGGCGAAGAACGCGGCAGGTGAACTGCTGTCCCAGCTGAACGCAAAAGACAACGCAGGTATTGTGGTGTTTTCATCCGGGGCAACGACGGCCGCGTATCTCAGCCCTGATAAAGACCGCGTGATGGAGAAATTACGGAGTATCTCGCCGAACAACGGGCAGACCGCGATCGGCGACGGACTTGCCCTGGCGGTCGATATGGCAAAGTCGCTACCAAGCCAGAAGAAGGTGGTCGTACTCCTGTCAGACGGCGTCAACAATGCGGGTGTAATCACACCCGATGAAGCGGTAGGTTTTGCCCAGTCTGCAGGGATCCAGGTGTTCACCATTGGCATGGGGTCAGACCAGCCGTCAATACTCGGGTACGACTGGATGGGGAACCCCCAGTACGCGACCCTTGATGAGGCGACCATGCAATCGATTGCGGAGAAGACGGGCGGGAAATATTTCAAATCGGTCAATTCCGCGACATTATCTCAGATCTATGCAGGGTTGAATGAACAGATCACACGGGAGAGAGAAGAGACGAGTATCAAGGACTTCTTCTTCATCGGGGCACTGGTCCTTCTCCTTTGTGAACTGTACCTGCGGTATGGGAGAGGGAGGATTATTCCATGAAACGGAACATTATCGTTCTCCTCCTGGCGGTGGCATTGCTGGTATACGGCACGTCAGCGGCAGGCCTGACACTCTCGGCCGGGCAGAAAGACTATTATTTCGTTGTCGGGAACACGGCCCAAATCCCCATCCTTGTGTCAAACACGAATGATCATGCCATACCGGGAATGATGCGGGTGACCACCACTGAGTCATCATCGGGACTTGGGCTTTCGATGTCGAGCAGTTACTCCCAGTCCCAGTCTTACGCGGCTCCCCAGGGGGACTCAACCGTTACCGTCGACGGGGGGACTTCAAATGCCGAGAAGAGCGTGGTCTATAGTATTTCATTCGATTATAGCGACCCCTCCCCGCAAAGCCAGGTACTGGAAGATATCACGGTGCACTTTGTTGCAGATCCGTCCAAGGCAAAAAATACAAAACAACAGGTGGTGAGCCAGGGGGGGACCCCGGACCAGGGAAATTCCGGTCTTTCGTCCAGCTCGTACCAGTTAATGCAGCAGATGATGCAGCAGACTTCGGGCATGAGTCCCCAGCAATCTCTCCAGGAAAGCCAGATGCCCCAGGACACGGCAGCCTTGAAACAGCAGCTCCAGGCAGAACAGGCCCGGGCCCAGGCAGACAAGGAAGAATTTTTAAAAAACCTCCATAATGATACAACATACCGTGCAGTAAACCAGTCACTCACGGACCAGGGATATGCGGCCTCGAAAATGGACGCTAACCCGAAGTCAGGGAATACCGGTACCTTTTCCAGCACATACTCAAAGGCAACCGGGGAACAGGTATCCGTGAGCGGGTCACTCCGGAATGGCACCGCGACGGAGATCACCGAACAGTCTGCCGCCCCGGTCCTCCCCCCGGGACCGCTTGTTCAAAATTCCAGTTACCAGGAATCTGGCAGGGGACTGGAAAACGGAGGATATCAACGGTCAATGACCCGTATTAAAAATACCCCTGCCGGCATCACGGTA
>JBAXMF010000104.1:0-7475 GCA_037134435.1 Methanomicrobiales archaeon
GGGGCTTCCACCTGCTTGTCGATGCACTGGTCTCTGCTATTTCCGCCCGGGGTACACATGTTTTGTATAACACCCCTGCAACGACGCTGGTAAAAAACGGAGACTCCTGGAGTGTAAATGGCACGAAGTACGATGCAGTAATCTCGACAATGCCACCCGGCCAGCTGCAGCAGATCGGTGGGCCGGAATTACCGAAAATCCCTTACCAGGGTGCCGCCTGCATGACAATCGGGCTCGACCGTGATGTCACGAATAATATTTACTGGCTCAATATGAAAGATGAGACCCCGTACGGGGCCGTTGTTTCCCACACCAACTTCATACCTACCGAACGGTACGGGGAACATGTCCTGTACCTTGCATCGTATTTTTCAGGGTCAATTCAGCCAGGCCTTGACCAGGTAATGATGGCAGACTTCTGCAGGAGATTTTCCATTCCAAAAGAAGCAATACACTGGCATAAACTGGCCATTGACCCATTTGCGGGACCCGTCTACACTACCGGTTTCCGCCAGTTAATCCCGTCATACCGTGAGGCGGGGCTGTACATGGCAGGCATGTTTTCAACACCAAATTATCCTGAGCGGAGCATGGAAGGGTCAGTCCAGTCCGGGTTCGGGGTTGCAGGCGTGGTTGACCAGGGGTCAGAAAATGACTAGCCCTGCCATCGCAGCCGTGATACCGGTATATAATGACCGGAAAGCCCTGGAACGCGCAATCCCTGTTTCCCTGCAATACCTCGGGGAGATTACACCTGACTTTGAACTGATCATCGCCGAGGACGGCAGCACGGACGGTAGTGCGGAACTGGTCAGGGAGACCAGCCGGCAGGACCCGCGTGTCCGCCTCCTTCACAGTGATGAACGTCTTGGACGGGGAAGGGCATTGAACCGGGCCTTTCGTGAAACTTCTGCACCGATTGTCCTTTATTATGATGTTGACCTGGCAACCAGCATGGAGCACCTGCGAAAACTGGTCAGTGCGATACAGGAAGGCTACGACATCGCAACGGGGTCAAGACTTCTCCCGGACAGTCGGATCCGGCGTACAGGAGGAAGGGAATTTGCCAGCAGGGGATATAATTTCCTGGTAAGGTCGATCCTCCGGAGCAGGCTCCACGACCACCAGTGCGGGTTCAAATCGTTTCGTCGTGACCGTGTCATTTTAGTTGCGGAAAAGGTCCGGGAGCGTCACTGGTTCTGGGATACCGAGATCCTGGTCAGGGCCCAGCGCAAGGGTTACCAGATATTGGAGTTTCCGGTACACTGGGAGCAGGGGCCGGGCACAACGGTCCGAAAAAGTGATGTGACAGGTATGGGACTCTCGGTATTGCGGTTATGGTGGCGGCTCAATGTTCAAAAAGATTAGTGCGATAGTTATTCCCACGCTTATTGCGGCCGGGATTATTATCTACATGCTTCTATCAGTATGGGATGAGCTGCTTATCGCACTCCAACACGTGGTACCCCTTTATATTGTCCCGGCGGTGCTCGTCTGTCTCCTGGCGTGGATACTGCGTGGCGCCCGGTACATGGGGATCTTAAAAAGCCTCCAGGTCAAGGCAGGGATGCTTGTTTCCACGGCCTGTATATTTGTCTCCCAGACTGCAAACCTCGTGATCCCGGCCCGGCTCGGTGACCTCGTCAGGATTTTCATCCTGAAGCACGAGTATGAGACATCAGTATCTACCGGCATCTCGTCCCTTGTTGTGGAGAGACTATTTGATATCATCATGGTCGCACTCCTCGGCGTACTCATGCTCCCCTTTGTCCTGAATGTGCCGCAATGGTTTTACTGGGTAATAGTTGCCCCGCTTATCATCGGGGCGGTGTTCATGATCGTCCTGGTAGCACTGGGACGGGTGAAATCGGGAAATAAATATATCATGCTTATCCTGACCATGCTGGATGAGGTGCGAAAGGCCTCGCTCAGCATCAGGTCACTCATTCAGTTCTCCGCGCTATCTGTCGTTATCTGGCTGCTCGATATCGGCGTATGTATCTTTGTCGTGTACATGTTTGGCCAGAGTATCGGGTTGCCGATCGTAGTGCTTGCCATTGTCATCGGGAACCTCGTAAAAGCAGTCCCGCTGACGCCCGGGGGGGTCGGGACCTATGAACTGGCCGTGGCACTGGTCCTCCAGCTGGCGGGAGTCGAGCCGGCACTGGCATTCCTCATTGCCGTGACTGACCACCTGATCAAGAACCTGGTCACGCTTATCGGCGGGGTTATTTCCATCTATTACCTCGGCGACTGGGTCCTGTCAACAATAAAATCAGCCTTCAACAAGGAGCTTGGTGAAGGGGCGGGGGGCAATGCTGGGCGCTGATATACAGGTCCTGTCGGTAATCTCGTGGCTGCTTATCCTCACCCTCCTCCAGCTCTCGCTCTGGCCGTACCTGAAAAAAGCAATCGGTGACCTTGCCTTTCCCGTGGCATTCCCGGCATCCGTTTTACTATTCACCATTATTTCATGGTATTGTGGACTGGCGCGTGTCCCGGTTTTTATTGCGCTGGTCCCGTTTATCATCCTGCTTCTCGTTGCCCTGTATCGCCGGGAGTATTCATGGAACGGACTTAAAGGTGAGGGAAAATGGGAGTTCCTGTTCCTGGTCTGCTTCCTGTTCATGCTCAATGTCAGGTTCGTGAACCCTTCGGCCTCCTTTGCCGAGAAATTCATGGACCATGGGTTCATCGCCTCGGTGATGCGTGACCCGGTCGTGCCCCCGCTTGACCCCTGGTTCTCCGGGGGGTACATGAATGTCTATTATTACCTGGGGTACTGGGCAATCGGGGCCCTTGGTGTTGTAAGCGGGGCACCGTCAAGTATCGTGTTCAACCTCGCTCTTCCGACCGTCTTTGCTCTCTCTGCGGTGACGATGTACGCGCTCGGTCACCTGCTCCTCGAACGCTTCAGGTGGCTTTTACTCGCGACATTTCTTATTGTTAACCCCTCGTTTCTCTACGAGGCCGTCAGGGGAACGGCCGCCGGGTCTCTCTTCTGGAACAGTACCAGGACGATACCGAACGCGATCAATGAGTTCCCGCTCTTTTCACTCCTCTGGGGAGATGTCCACCCCCATCTCATCGGCATGTTCAACCAGGTCTTTTTCATATTCCTCCTGGTTTTTTCATTGAAGCGATGGGGGAGTCTTCCCAACCATGGACGCTGGTGCGTTATTGGATTGTCTGCTCTCTCACTCGGTGCAATGCCACTGATCAATACCTGGGACATCCTGCTCTATGCACCGTTCATGGTTGTTGTCGGGGTGCTGGTCTGGCACGTGACGGTTCACCAGCGTGGCATCCAGGCTCCCGATAGAATATCCGGAGTTGCAGGGAGACTCTCCTTCAGGGTCCGTTCTGCACGAACGTGCATCGTGAATGCAACCAGGGAATGTATTTCGGTACTCCGAAAATCCCCGGGACATATCGCTGACACACCTTTGGGATTCCTGTTCCTTGTCCCGCCCCTCGCCGTGCTGTTATGGGTGCCGTTCTATTTCCAACTCAACACGCAGGGTATCCGTGGAATCGGATTTGTCGTATCCCCCACGGGCCTTCCGGATTTCCTACTTGTCCATGGCATATTTCTCCTGGTATTTATCGCCTACCTGTGGAGAGATATCATAAAGCGGCCCTGGCTCATTCTTTTGGTAATTCCGTTTGCGGTTGCCGGTTACCTCTCCGCGGCGGTCGCACTGGTACCACTCATCTACCTCGTCGCACGCTGGAGACCAGATCCGGTGGAAATTCTCGCAATCGCGGGGCTTGTCATCATCATATTCTGCGAATTTTTCTACCTCAAAGACAACATGGGGGACGTTTATTACCGGATGAACACCGTATTCAAATTCTATTTTGCAGCCTGGCTTCTCCTTGGGGCTTCGGGATTTGCAATGCTTGGATTGATGCTTGCCAGGTGGGTCCGGCCACGGTCTATCCCCCTGCATGCCCGGCGCATCCTGGCCCTTGTTCTGGCGGTAGGATTTATCCTCATACCACTGGTCGCTCCGGTCACCGTGTTCGAAGGTCCGAGGTCCCTTGATGCCCTCGCCTATATTGATGCCAGCCATCCCGGGGATGCGGCAGCGGTTGCATGGCTCCGTTCCCTGCCAGGGAATATCTCTATCGTAGAGGCTGAAAGCGGCGACTATACCTACTATTCACGGATCTCTTCTTTTACTGGTATACCTACTATCATCGGCTGGCCATTCCACGAATTTATGTGGCGCGGTGACACGTCCGGGTGGTATGGTACCCGGATGAATGACGTCCGATCGATCTATGAAAAACCGAAAGAGACCGTGGCACTGATGAAGAAATACAATGCCACGCTCTTATATGTCGGTGATTCAGAACGGTCACGGTACCACGTTGACCTTGATTCTGCAGACATCATGCCGGTATATGACCATGAGGGCGTGAAAATTTATACACCGCGTTCCGTAAATTACCGGGCATTTTGAGGACCTCGTGCGGTGATGGGAAAAACAGGCAGATTATATAAAAAAGAGGCCACATAAGTCCGGTGTTCATGGGTGTCCGGCAGGGGTTAACAAACCTTTATTGCCACACCTGTTAAAATAATATGGCTACATCGTCGCTGACTGATGAGTGATGAGGGAGATGCTACTCCTGAATGAGGTGAGTTATGGCAAACGCATTTGTTAAATTCCAGGTACCTGAAGAGATTCAGAATAAGGCGCTTGAGGCGCTCGAGATCGCAAGAGACACAGGGAAGATCAAGAAGGGCTCAAACGAGGCAACAAAAGCCATCGAGAGAAGCATTGCAACCCTGGTGCTGATCGGTGCAGACGTGGAACCTGCTGAGATCGTGATGCACCTCGGACCACTCTGTGATGAGAAAAAGATCCCCTACTTGTATATCAATAAGCAGAATGACCTCGGCGCCGCAAGCGGTCTTGATGTCGGCTCTGCTGCTGCTGCAATTGTAAAGCCCGGAAAGGCGAAGGAAATTATTGACGATATCATAAAGCAGGTCACTGACCTGAGAGCGTGAGGAAATTATGGCAGAAGAAGGAACACCCGCGGAGGTGATCGAGGTGATCGGCTCAACCGGAATGCATGGCGAGGCGATGCAGGTGAAATGCCGGATCCTTGACGGAGTAAACAAGGGCCGTATCATTACCCGCAATACAGTGGGCCCCATACGTGAAGGCGATGTGCTGATGCTCCTCGAGACCGAGCGCGAAGCAAAGAAACTATCGAGGCGGTGAGCAGAAAATGGTAGAGATGCGCAACTGCACATTCTGTGGCGGAGCAGTAGAACCCGGTACCGGGAAACTCTTCGTCCGGAAAGACGGGAGCCTGTTTTACTTCTGCAGCACAAAATGCCAGAAGAATTACAAGCTCGGCCGCGTGGCCCGCAAAGTTGCATGGACTGCTGCAGGCCGCAAGGCCCTCGGAAAGGAGTGAGCCGGCTTGGAGCGCACTTTTGTGATGGTCAAGCCCGACGGGGTCCAGAGGGGACTTGTTGGTGAGGCAGTAGGAAGGCTTGAATCCAAGGGCCTCAAGCTCGTGGCAGCACGTTTCGAGCTGATGCCTGACAAATGTGTGATTGAACAGTACAAGGAACACCAGCAGAAGCCGTTCTTTAATTCGCTCAAAAAGTATATCATGAGCGGGCCGGTAGTTCTCATGGCCTGGGAAGGGAAGAATGCCGTAAAGATCGTGCGTACCGTTATCGGGGCCACGAACCCGGCAGAGGCAGCTCCCGGTACAATCCGCGGAGATTTTGGACTTGATATCGGAAGGAACGTTATCCACGCTTCTGATTCGGTTGAGAGCGCAAACCGCGAGATTGCAATCCACTTTACCGCAGATAATCTCGTCAGTTACACAAGAATTGACGAGACTGTTCTCTACGAGTGACGGGACAAGACCCCGGGTCATTTTTTCTCTTTTTTTAAAAAAGCAATACTCATATCAGATAAGCGCAAATTACCGCGTGTATCACTCGTACCTGCATCAGGACGTATTCCCCGGAGCGCTTATGAGACTGAATTACCTTGAACGGACGGTACTATGACCGTGAGAATTGCCCTTGCACAGGTCACGCCAGTATGGGAAGACCCAGGGGAGACCCTTCACCACATTGAACCTTTGGTAGCGGAGGCCGCGGAGAAGGGAGCATCAATAATCTGTTTCCCTGAGCAGTTCGGGACAGGCTGGGACCCGGGCTCTGTATCCAATGCTCAACCGGTTGATGGATTGATTGTCCAGACACTGGCAGGTTACGCAAAACGCCATCATATTGCAATTCTTGGTTCTCTGCGCCTGCTTGAGCAGGGGAAATTATTCAATGCCTGCATCGTCGCCGGTAGAGACGGGACACTTATTGCCAGTTACCGGAAGGTCCACCTGTTTTCACCGCTCATGGAGGGTGCTAATTACCAGCCGGGTGAGCGCATCGCAACATTCCAGCTCGGGGGCATGACATTCGGGATAGCCATCTGTTATGACCTCCGGTTTTCCCCACTATTCCACGTCTATGCAGCCGCAGGGGCAGATTGTATACTGGTGCCATCGGCATGGCCTGCCTCACGGATGGACGCATGGGAGCTCTTCATCAGGACGCGTGCCATCGAAAACCAGGTATTTGTCGCAGGGATTAATACCATCGGGACGACCCCTGTCGACACGTATCAAGGAAATTCGATTGTTGCCGGACCGTTGGGCGACATCATCTGCCGGGCACCAGCCAATGAGGGGATTACCTGCACAGACCTCGATCCTGGTCTCATCAGGCAGGCCCGCCAGGCGATGCATGTCGAGGAGGACCGGCAGACCGGGCTCTATCACGAGATGGCGAAGGCCACAAAAAAGAAATGATTTCGGTGGAGATCATACTGATGTCTTCCGGAGATCTTTTTGTTTTGATTGACCTGTTGTTTTCTATTATTCCTATTCGTATCTCCCACTGGTTGCACCGTAGCTCCCATACCCGGCGGGACGGGCCACCTTGAAGGTGATGCAACGTTTGGGCCCGCTCTGTCCTGTCGGGACCTCGTGATATTCCGGATTACAACGTACTGCAGCGTATGCCTCAGTTCCGCCTTTTTATCACCGGTGAGGGGCAGTTACCCCCCAGATATACCAGGTATCCGTTTTCACCTGATTGTCACTATCGCTAGCGGTACCCGATGAGCACTACCAGGTTGACATGGCAAAAATGGGACTGCCCGGAGCCCTGATGCACCAAAGACCCCCTGGTAATTAACGGTGGGGGAAACGGTTACTCTCAATCACTCAATTGATACCCAGGGACTCGTAGAAAATCCTTGAAATCTGCCGGGTAATCCGGGTCAGAAACCTGGGGCTGGACTCATCCATTAAAATGGAAAACTTCGACGTTTATATCCCATGACTCCACGAAAAACGGCAAAAATACGCATCCTGACCAGGGAGAAACTGCGGAGAGCCTTGCCTATATCTACCGGGAAGACCCATTT
>JBAXMF010000105.1:0-7466 GCA_037134435.1 Methanomicrobiales archaeon
TAATACCCTTTTCAGGCATATCTCCACTCTTATCGTCCGTACACTTGTAGAATGCCAGGTTACTTTCAGTGATGATCCCTGCGAGCGTGCCATCATTATTAACGACCACGAGTTTGTCATCCCGTTCAATCATCAGGTTCACAATATGATCCAGTGAATGGTACCGGCTGACGGTAATTGCATCTTCCATCAGATCACCCACCTCAAGCGGCAGGCTTCCAAGATATGCCGACCTGAACAGGTCAGATTTTGTAACAATTCCCACAATTTTACGGCCTTCAATGACTGGAAGACCACTAAAATCATTGGTTACCATCAGACGGGCAATTACCTTCACCGGCTCATCGGACTTAACCGAACAGGGACTGGGTGTCATCAGCAGTTCCACCGGTACCAGGTCAATAGGTCTCCTCCTCCAGACAGGTTCGGTGTGACGCAGCCGGTAACCAATGTCCTTCTTGGTGATAATACCAATCAGACCCGATTCCTGCACAACAGGAAGTCGGGATATTTTGTGTTTTAACATCAGGTTTCTTGCATGTGCAATGTTCTCTGACGGACCGACCACATATACCGGGCTAGTCATAATATCCGATGCAATCATCTCCTGGCCCCCCGTGCAAAAGCTTTTACAAGGTCAAATTCTGTTACAAGACCGATCAATTTTGCGTCTTCGATTACTGGCAGTGCCCCAACGTTCCGCTCAAACATTTCACGGGCCGCATCATTCACATTTCGTTCCGGAACTGTGGTGAAGAGATTACCCGAAATGAGATCCCTCACCGATAATGACATCACTTCTTCCACATCACCCGTTTCCATGCTGGAAAAGACCTTTTTGTCACCAAGATACCGTACGATATCAGTTGTGGTGATTATCCCGTATAACACATCATCCGTTACAACCGGAAGTCTCCTATACCGGTGCCGGGTCATATCTCGGGTCACTGCCCCAATCAGGGCATCCGGTGAAGTAACCCGTAATGACGTGCTCATAATATCCTCCACACAGAGATCTGTAATCTCATGAGCAAGCGTCTTCATCACATCGCGTTCTGTTACGATCCCTTCCATCGTATCATCGTGACCGACGATCGGTATTCCACCAACCATCCTGCTGATTATTATCTCGACAGCGTGAGCAATAGTTGACGACTCGGGAAGCGTCGTCATCTTAGGGGTCATGATAGTACGGATACTCTCGTTAATAGCGGCGAGGAGGTTCCCGTCATGCTTGACCTTGACCAGGTTGTATTTGTCCCCACCTCCAAGAAAGTTAATAATATCCCCGGATGTAACAATCCCCCGGAGTTTTCGACTCCCCGCATCAATAACAGGTAGCCGCCGGAAACCACAACGGGTCATTGTTTCAACTGCAGCGATGATGCTCATACTCGGCTGGACCGATACTACATCCCTTGTCGCGATCGCCATTATTTCCCCTTCGTGAGACGCAATGTGGGACTTAAACTCTACCGGCCCCCGGTCAAGATTTCCGGGCATTCTGACAGATTTACCTACCGGCTTTATCGAACGATCATTGTGCATAGTTACACTACCCTTATCCTTTTATTGACGGCAAATTCCCTAATGTTCAAGATAATCAGATATTCGCGGTGACGTTATGCCAGCACCAGCGCCTTCATGACATCATGCCGGTCCAGTATCCCCACAACACGGTTCGATTCAAGGACCGGGACGCGGCTGATATCGTACCGTACCATGAGCGCAGCCGCTGACTGAATAGGCTCTTCGGGTGAGACAGAAATGACCGTTTTAGTCATAATGGTCTCGATCGGTGTTGATGCATGATTTTCGAGTACGCTACGGACCCTCCCTGCCTTGAGAAGATCCCTTCTTGAAATTATCCCCAGACATTTGTCCTTTTTAATCACAGGGAATGCGGAAAAACCACTCTCTATGATAAGGTTATAGACTTTCTGGACAGGGTCCTCCGGCGCACAGGAAATTACTTTCTTCGTCAAATAATCCCCCGCTAATCCCCTGAGTTCGTGCCGTGTAATGATAATCGGGAACAGATCCGAAATAATCACTCCCCCGATAATATACCTCCTCTCATCAATCACTACAGCACTGTCAGTCCGGAATTCCCGAATTAACCGCACTGCCTGTTCAATTGTTGTATTTTCAAAAACAGCCGCAGGTTCTTTCATAAAACCCTCGACCGTTACATTTGATTTCGTTGACCTGATTTGCAGCACGTCAGTAATATCAATATATCCTTCGAGTTTTTTTTTCCCATCGTGGATGTATATCTCACGAAAGGAATCATCCCTGAGGATCTGGCGGGCCTTAGTCACCGTATCATCCAGTTTGAGAAGCGGCACCTCAACCATGAAGTCTGCAACCATTTTCATTAAAGGTATTCCTCCTCCCTGCAGGATGAACAGAGCATGACGTTGTCGATCCTCTTTAAGTCATCTGACATCTGGCCGCAACGGTTACACATACCCATTTCAATTTCTTCTACCCGGTTGACTTCAATAAGGTCTGCCATCAGCTCATTAATTTCAGTGGAGACCGTGAGAAGATCCCGCACCGTTACAATGCCAATCACCGCGTTATCGTCATCGACAACTGGTAACCTTCTTACCCGGTGCTTGATCATCATATGGGCCGCATCCCCGACTGTCTTTCCTGCCGAAACCGTGATCAGCGGAGTGCTCATGATCTCGCCGACCTTTACGGAACCGGGCCTCTTGTCCTTCGCCACGACCTTGCAGTTAATATCCTCCTCGGTGACAATGCCAATCGGCAGGTTATTTTTGAGAACAATGCAACTGCCCACTTCGTCCCTGCACATTGAGGCTGCAGCTTCCGCAACAGTCGCTTCGTACCCGATTGTTGTAGGATTGCTCTGCATGATCTCGTTTAACGGGATACGGGTCTCAAAATGGATCTGGTCTTTTTCATTATTCAAGAGTTCACCTCCATATAATGCTACAGTTTACCATTACGGTAAGACACCAATATAAAGAAATTGGTGTATATATACTTCCCGGAAGGGAATTCCCGGGTTTTATAATCCATTAAGAAAATAAACATGGATGTATTGCATAACGATAATATGCAGCGCCACTGATCTCATCATAAGGATTAACTGCAAATGACACAACTGGCAGCATCAGAGCGAGGTGTTTAATGGATATATTTGTCCAGACAAAAGATAGCTTTTCACGGTTTTTTTCCGCGTTTTTCAAGAGAAAACGCTCAAAAGTAGGAATTTATGGCCCCCCCAATGCCGGAAAGACGACCCTGGCAAACCGGATAGCCCGCGACTGGGCAGGGGATACCGTTGGAACAGTCAGTGAAATTCCCCACGAGACCAGAAGGGCTCTCCGGAGACAGGACATCTGTATTTCAGGTTCAAACGGGCATTCAATAACAATAGATATCGTCGATACACCGGGGGTGACCACAAAAATTGATTACAAGGAATTTCTGGAGTATGGCCTTGACAAGGATGAGGCAATCACCCGCTCCAGGGAAGCAACTGAGGGTGTTGCAGAAGCGATGCACTGGCTTAGGGAGGATATTGACGGGGTGATCTACATGCTGGACAGTACTTCAGACCCGTTCCAGCAGGTCAACATCATGATGATAGGGATCATCGAGAGCAGGAAACTTCCCGTCATCATTGCCGCCAGTAAAATCGATCTTCCGGATGCAGCCCCACAAAAGATCAGGAGCGCGTTCCCACAACACCCAGTTGTGCCAATTTCCTGCCTTGAGGGGAAAAATATTGAAGAACTCTATGAACAGATGGTGCATTCCTTCAGGTGATAAAAAGATGTTACAGGGGGTTCAGATCGACCTAATCTCGCAGGAAAGTCTTGAAAATATGACGTCGATGGAGAAGATTCACCTGATACTGGACAAAGTCAGGCAAGGAACAATCGTAATTCTGGAAAAAGGGCTTGAACCCGATGAGCAGAGCAAGCTCATTGAGATGACCATGAAAGAGATCCTCCCGGATGATTTCAATGGCATTGAGATGGAAACATACCCGTCACACGAAGAAGGTTCATTCCTGTCAAGACTTATTGGCAAGCACTCAGCCTCGACAAGACTCACCGTTATCGGGCCTGCAAACCAGTTGAAAATGATCAAAAAAGATAAAAACCAGATTAGCGCCTGGATATCAACACGGTGAATGGTACATGCCCCACAAGTGTGTACAGTGCGGGAGGGACTACAAGGACGCATCACCCGTTATCCTGCGCGGGTGTGAAAGTTGCGGGGGTAGAAAATTCCTCTACGTCGGGGAAAATGACAGGAATAAAGACATAATGCGGGAGCAATCCACTGAAGCCCTCGCAAAAGAGGCCCCCGGCCAGGTACTGGTGGTAAACACCGAACTTGGTAAGAAAAAGGAATGCCATGAAAGAGTCGAAAGTATCAGGATTATCGCACCCGGTACCTATGAACTGAATATTGAAAAACTCGCAAACTCCGATGAACGTGTCGTCGGAATCGGGACTGAGGGGAATTACCTGCTTGACCTTCACTCGATGATTAAACCAGGAAAAGATAATAAAAAACGTAAAAATCCTTGATTCTTTTTTCTGGATTACCCGGAAATTTTATTTCGATCACATCTTTCGCCAAATTAAAATGATCTGGCATGAATTTGCCATTCTGATATAGTTAAAAACCCGGTTTATCCAGGTAACAGTTTATTATCCCGATACCCAGAGGGTCACTAACCCGGTGGAATAAAATAAATAGTTAGCTCCGTTTGTATTCGATCAATTAAAAAAAAAAGAGAAACTTCAGGACTGCAGCTTAGTCCAGGCACTAGAATCCCAGTAGTTCATGCTACTGAAATTTCCGGGATTAATTTATATTGTCAACACTGTATCCCTTATCGGCAAGCAGTTCTTTAACACGCTCGCGATGATTTCCCTGCAGTTCAATCGAATTCCCTTTCACCGTGCCACCGCAGGCAAGCTTTCCTTTCATATATTTCGAGAGGTCTTCAAGATCAATATCCGTCGGGTCAAGTCCCTCAATAACGGTGACTTCTTTACCATACCGTCTTTTATTGACCTTAACATTAATCCTCTGCTGTTCCTTTGCTACCTCCTCACAAATACATAATTCTTTAGGTAGTCCACAGGTTGGACAAATCCCACCGTTCATTACTTGTACCTTTAAAGTTACGTTATTTATTTGTTGGCATGCAAAAGGGGTTATTACCAAGGATATTTTCAGTCAGGTGAAGTAATTATTGACAACCGTTTGGGAATTAATCTAATTCACACCTGGGAATTGCTTTGGCCCTCCTCACCTTGAAGGGTAGTGGGGAAACTCAATCGTATCTAGAATTCCTGGCAGGCAATGTACATAAACAATGTCGGTTATGGTCCTTGGTACTGCATCACATGTAGGTAAAAGTACAGTTGTCGCAGCCCTCTGCCGGTCCCTGGTCAACCGGGGGTACCGTGTAGCACCATTCAAATCACAGAACATGAGCCTTAACTCATTTGTGACACAGGATGGCTGTGAGATTGGAATAGCCCAGGCAATGCAGGCGAATGCTGCGAAACTGGAACCGGATGCAGATATGAACCCGATCCTCTTAAAACCAAAAGGTGGAACCGTGTCGCAGGTTGTCCTGCTGGGTCATCCGTATAAAGACGTTGCAATCTCCGCATATTACCAGGAGACCGACTACCTTCTTGGGATTGCGGTTGAATCTGCAGACAGGCTTCTGGCAAAATATGGTCATATTGTTGTGGAAGGGGCAGGCGGAGCTGCCGAAGTAAATCTCTATTCAAGAGATATTGCGAATATCAGGCTTGCAAAAACATTGAAAATGCCCATCATACTTGTTGCAGATATTGAGCGGGGTGGAGTCTTTGCGTCCATATACGGTACCCTGCAACTTCTACCACCGGAAGTCCGGGACCTTGTGAAGGGGATAATTATCAATAAATTCAGGGGCGACCCCGGGATTTTCTCCCCGGGCATCAGTATTATCGAGGACCTGACCGGGGTACCAGTCCTCGGGGTGGTACCATATTGCGATATACCACTCCCAAGTGAGGACTCGCTTTCACTGGGGGATAAAAAAGCAGGTGAGCATCCAGTCAGGATTGCAATAATACGCCACCCACATATCTCAAATTTTACTGATTTCGAACTCCTTGAACAACATGCCGCAGTGAATTATGTCACACCGGGAGAACCGCTCGAAGGATACGACTGTATCATCATTCCTGGGACAAAGAATACCATCGAAGATTTAATGGAGTTGCACCGGAGTGGCGCGGCAGGGAAACTTACCCTGGCGCGGAATGCAGGGATACCGATAATCGGAATCTGTGGCGGTTACCAGATGCTGGGACGTGAACTGCACGACTCCGGCGTGGAGTCCCGTGAAGGGATATACGCGGGACTAGGATTCCTCAACGGAGTAACGAGGTTCATCAACTATGAAAAGAACACTTCGCAGGTCCGGCACCATGCCAGCCAGGTGCCCCCGATATTGTCAGGAATCGGTGAGGTAAACGGGTACGAGATCCATATGGGTAGTACCGACAGGGGTGACGACCTGGATGCCTTTGATAACGAGGGTGCCGTATCAGCCGATGGCCTCGTCATAGGCTCGTACATTCACGGTCTTCTGTACAACCCCCGGGTGATCAATGCACTCCTTTCGTATCTTTATGAAAAAAAAGGAGAACCATTTCTGCAATTAAAAGAGATTTCATCAGTGGACCCATACGATCAGCTGGCCCTGCATTTTGAGGAGCATGTGGATATGAAAAAAATAATCGAAATTTTCACAGAACGTTAAAAAAAATATCGATGAGAACCACGCTCACAGGCAGAATGTACGAAAAGAGGATGGATTTTCAGTACGGTCCTGCCAGTTCGGGGGCAATGAGATGCATACGATAAATTACCGGAGACACTCGGTATTCTTTCTGATTATTACTTTTTTTCCGGAATAGGATGATATCAGGTCTTCGGTCTGTTGAAGCAACAAGGGAATTTCCGCTGTTAATATCGTGAGAAGCCCTTCGAGTGATGCCTTGCTCAATTTTACCTCTGCCAGTTCAATCGTTTTTTTGTTGTAGAGCCGGTCCATTGATTCTTTCTCTTTTATGAAACTGCTTCCCTCTATTTTTCTGCGGGTCTCGGTCAATTGATTATCGGTGCTTTCGATCCGGCAGAAAATTTTCTGTATTTTCCTAGGCAACAACGCAGGGTTAGAAAAATACTGGTGTTCCTCCTTATTCTTAAGGGAAATATCTCCCCGCGTAACCATCACGATGATTTCAGGGAGTATATCATTTAATCCCTGACAAAGAACGAAAATTGCGGGAATTTCACTTTTTGAAAGGAGTTCGGCCAGAGTATGGATTTTTTTTGCAAGGGCCGCATTGCGGTCCTTCTGGGCGACTTTTTCAGCTCGCTTCAGCACATGGACAATCATC
>JBAXMF010000106.1:0-7456 GCA_037134435.1 Methanomicrobiales archaeon
CTTTTTCCTGATGCCCCGAAGTCAGTTGTAGGTTAGAATTTTACGCTGAAAAGGTCCACAAGGTGATTAATTCGGTAGACTCAATTAAAAATACTGCCTCTTCGCTGTTTCGTGTGGCTAGAGAACCTGAACTTAAAATATCAATAAATGAAATCAAAAGACAATCAAATATTAGAATTGGAAAATGGCCCTAAATATTGGAAAAACTAAGGGCAATTGCGTAAAACGCTCTGAACCGCCGCCGGGGCGACCTTCGGGGGCGGCGGAACTCTCTTAATCGGGGTTTGGAGCGGAGCCCCATCAATTCATTTTTTTACACTTCCATAGTTACCCACTCAGAATAGCGAAGAGCCAAAGCTCGCTTCTCCAGGAGGATATTCGTTAGATATCAGGGGATTGTCCTCACGATACGTTCCTTATCGAGGAACCTTGTCATTGCGTTGACTGCCAGGAGCAGGGCAACTATGAAGGCAAGGGCAACACCTTCGCCTGCCCATGACATGGTAAACCCTGGTCCAAGGAGTTCACGTGAAAAACTGATCAGGAAGATGAGGCCAAATATCACGGCTATGTTGATGATCTGGTTTTCCCGCATCCCAAGCAACAGCTGAATAAATCCAAGCACCCCTACCCCGCACGCGATAAATGCAGGTACCACGGTAACAAGGTGCAGGATTATCGGTCCTGAAGGGATGAGGACCTCCCCCTGGAGGAAACCGGAAATGAGGATCATCAGTACCGTGGAGACCAGGGTCAGCACGTAGGCAGGAATGAGCACGCCGATGACTTTTCCAAGCCAGATCTCCTTCACGGGAAGCGGTCCGGCAAGGAGGGTCTCGATTGTCCCGTCCTGTTTTTCACGAAGAAATGTCTGCCCGGATAGAATATACCCGATAAGAAGCCCGATCATCAACCCAAATGTGAACAGCAGTGTATCAATCCCGATACCCGTGCCCGTTCCCCCGGTGGCCATCAGCGCCGGGCCTGATATTGCACCGAAAATAAGGGCCATGGCAAGTGCAGAGACCATCAGTTGCGTGTTATGCGTCAGCTGCCGGATTTCCTTTTTCGCAATAACGAAGACCCCGTTCATCATGATGCACGTCCTTTCCCCGGGTCCGCAACCGGTACCGGATCGTCCTGCATACCCCCGACCTCGCGGACCACATCAAGGTATATCTCCTCGAGTGTCCGTTTTCGCCGCACTGCCTCCTCCACCCCGAAGCCTCCTTTAATCAGTGCTTCAAGTACCTGAGACCCGCCTGGCCCGGACAGCGCAACGTTAATATGCCCGTGTTCCTGCGAGGTCGATTTCACGCCTGGAAGTGTGTTGATGATAGCAAGGGCCCCGTCCCCGAGGGCCGGGTCAGAGAGCGTTATCTCAAGTCCTGAATCCGATGGGCAGGCCCTGAGCCGTTCGATTGAATCATATGCCCTGATTGTCCCACGGTGGAGGATGGCAACCTTAGAACAGACCCTGCTCACCTCGTCGAGGTTATGGGAATTTAAAAATATCGTCATCGATTGCCCGGAAAGGCCGACGATCAGGTCATGGACCATCTTCTGCCCTTCAGGGTCAAGCCCGGATGACGGCTCATCAAGAAAGAGGATTTCAGGTGCATGGAGGATCGCCCGGGCAAGACCGAGCTTCCGTTTCATCCCGGTTGAGAATATACCTATGAGGTCGTCCCCCCGGTCAGAAAGGCCGACGTATTCCAGTAATTCACTGGTCCTGTTTCGCATGTCCGAAACATCATAGAGATCAGCATAATACATGAGGTTTTCGCGGGCTGTAAACCGGTCAATAAGGCCGTTATTCTCGAAAAGTACCCCCACCCGTTTTCTTGCTGCATCAGCGGTGTCCAGGGATTCCCCAAGGACGAGTGCCTCCCCTGAGTCCGGCCTGAGCAGGCCGAGCAGAATTCGCAGGGTGGTTGTCTTCCCTGCACCATTTGGACCGAGAAAACCGAAGACCTCACCCTTTCCGACTGAAAAACTGATACCATCCAGTACCCGTGAACCCTGGAAATTCTTCGTCACCGAACGGACTTCAATACTATTGCTATCACACATCAGGCATCGGTTCCATCGGTAGTCCCGGCAATATCTCCCGGGAAATCCGAAAGGACGACCTCTTTGCATCACCTATGTGATGTCCGCTTATTTAATACAAATATTTCTCTCCCTACCAGGGGTATTGTCCTGATACCAACCCCCATATATGATAAGAGGGAAGGAATTCATCGAGTTGTTAAGTAAATGACTGATGAGGTTACAGGGACAGGGTACAGGAAAGCAACGGTTGCCGCAGGATGTTTCTGGGGTGTGGAGGCGGCATTCCGCAGGATGAAGGGTGTCATATCGACAAGAGTCGGTTATACCGGAGGCCAGTTGAAAAACCCTACCTACCGGGATGTATGTACGGGCACAACAGGACATGCAGAAGCCGTGGAGATCACGTATGACCCAATGCAATTTTCATATGAACAATTACTTGCGGAGTTTTTCAGGATCCATGACCCTACAACCCCTGACCGCCAGGGCCCTGATTTTGGGAGCCAATACCGTTCTGCAATATTCTACCACGATGATGTACAACGGGCAGCAACTGAATCGTCAATTATCCAATTGGAGAAGAGTGGCCGCTACCGTCAACCGGTGGTGACCCAGGTTGTCCCGATCCGTGAATTTTACGAGGCCGAAGGGTATCACCAGCAGTACTTCGAGAAGAACAAGGGTGCAAGGCGCCATATTTAGGGGGGCTGGTAAAACGAGTTCCCACTGAAAAGAGAACGTTGCCCAACTAATAAAAATAGCAGGATAAAGACGATAAAATGGAAAGTTTTAAACCTAATTCGCGGGAACGTTTAAAAAAACTTCCCGTGGTCAAGGGTGTTCCTGCAATATAACCAGTTCCACCCTGCCCGATAATCGGGATGAAAAGGTTAATCAGGTCCCGGCAATTGACCTCCTTCCTGTCCCAACGTGGTTCCGGCGATCAGGTTTTTTCTCTTCAGGCTTTGATCTGCCAGGCTCATCTTTTCGGTACCTGACCTGGCGTGCATCTTCAAAATTCCATTCTTCCGCGATAAGGCGGTTCTCCCGTAATTTCTGGATGGCATACCTGACCGTGCGGGGGGACAGCCCGGTCAGCGTAATAATCTCCTTGTTCGTGAAGGCCTTGCCAACACTGAGCAACGAGAGTACTATCCATGAGGAAGGTGGCAGTTTCATTCGTTCTTCTCCTTGGAATACGCCGGGTTACGGGACTTGCGGTATCCCGGTAACAGCCGCGGTATTGTATGTTTACTAAGAAGATCCCGGGTATAAAAAAATAAGAAGATATACGGGGTTCATTGCTTGAACCATTCTGTTATAGCCCGTTATATGCTCGACCAAAAAGGATTTTAACCCCTTTTCATCTCACACCATGCATTGAATGGACAGGGCGCGTATCGGGGTGTCAACGTACACGGGCCGGCGTATAATCTGCTCCATCTCACGCGTGAGGTGTAGGTTAACATTCAGGCTTTTCATGCACGGTAATTTCACCATTCAGGGCGGTGATGACCTTGATCCGTTCTAATGCCTTCTCGATCAGCAGATCAAAATCGATCTTCTCTTCTGCCGCGATTACCTCTGCAAGGTTGGCCCCGGTAGACGGCATCGCAGGGACTGCCCTGCAGCAGAGGTCCCCCGGCTTTTGGTTGAAGGTGCCAATCCGGCGGGCAATCGTGACAATCTCTCCTTTATCGTACGTCACAAGTGGCCGGATAACGGGTACACTTACTGCAGATGAGATGACCGCGAGATTGGAGAGCGTCTGCGACGCGACCTGGCCCAGGTTTTCGCCGGTCACAATCACCTCTGCGTGCTCCCCGGGCATGAGTTTTGCCGCAACCCGGAACATGAACCTCTTACAGATGACACAGATATACCGCTGCGGGACCCCGCGGGACATCGCATCGTAGAGTGGAGATGAGTCTACGACAAGCATCCGGAGCGGGTACCCCTTCACCCATAACGAAAGCTTCCGGTGATTTTCAACAGCCCCGGCGGCAGTCGCACAGCCTGCCCATCTTCCAGCATCCATGTTGAGATGGACCATCCCGCACCCTCGTTTCATCATCATCCAGGACGCAACGGGGGAGTCAATCCCGGCTGAAATCAGGCCAAGTGCATTACCCTGTGTGCCGAACGGGAGACCTCCGGGTGCGGGGATCCGGTGGTCATAGATAAATCCACCATTTCCGCGTGCTTCGATAAAGACCTCGTACTCGGGGTGTGTGAGGTCGACCAAGGCTCCCGGTTGATCATCGAGCAACATCCCCCCGATGACCCTGCCGAGCTCCTGGCTGTCAGGACCCCCTGACCCTTTCTCCCGTTTTGCCCTGACTGCAAATCTCATTCCTGCCGTAAGGTGTTTCTGTCCCAGAGTTTTAGCAACTCTGCCGAGCTCTTCCGGAGTATTCGTGGTGATCGTGGCGACACTGACATCAACCACCCCGAATACCCTTGCGACCTCAGCTGCAATCTTACGGGGGTGATCTCCGTAGATGAGTATTCTCCCACGCGGGAGTTCATGCCGGAAAGAAAGTCCTTCCGCGTCAAGTGACCGTTTAATATTCCTGATAAGGAGACCTATGAAATGTCTTTTTACCGGCTCACTTTTCAGGAAGAGTTCCCCGTACCGGACCATTACCACCGTCTGTTCTTCCAACTATACCACAGTACCCCGCCAGGAATTCACAAGAGTCCCTGTCTTTTGGGATTGTATGTAACTTATCTGCTTTGTAAGTTTGTCACGGGGAAAATTGAGGAACCGCTTTGTCAATGGGTTTTAACTTCGGATTGCGTAAGATATTCCTGTCCCTGCCCCTAATCCCCACGGTGTGAACGTCACCAGGACCCTGAAATCCCGCCCCATCTACTCGATTTTATCAGATCTATACAGAAAATTCTTTAATTGGCGAGAATTAAATTGTACAGAATGGCAAAAAAAGCAAAATCGGCGGCTGCACCGGAGCCGATGAAACTGTTCTATATATTCTATAACCAGGAACGATGGGATAACTGGCTGAACCGTCTGCGGGAGTCAGATTTCGAGGTGGCGGAGGGTTCCGAAGAGATGCCCGAGGGGTTCCAGGCACTCTATAATTTTGGCCAGGATATCACGGTGTCCATTCTGAAAATCATAAAACTCTATCAGAATGGCCGTTTCCCAAAGGAAGAGACACTTGAGAGGCTTGCCCAGGTGGAATCAGTCATCATGTCCGCGGCCCCGGAGGACCAGATTGAAGAGATCGTGGAGTCACTCCAGCTCACCATGCTCGCCCTTTTTGCCTCCTGCCGGATGTTTATCGAGGGTGGGTACCCGACAGATATCAAGGTCCTTGTAAAGGAAGGACGAAAGATGATCGACGAGGACATGGAAAAAGCCCTCGAAATTGCAGCTAATATCGGCGCCAACGTTATCAACGGGGCTACCTGTTGTGGGAAATATGTCAAGGACGACATCGAGCAACCGACACTTTTCGACGAATGGTTGATTGAGATCGAGACAATGAACGAGGCGATGACAACCCTGAAGAACTTTGACGAGGACACCGGAGAAGAGAGTTGATTGCGGAAAAGGCACGGTTCAGAAGTGCAAAAAAGATTGAACGCCTTGTAGGATACCGGTTGCCGATGTCTGCGTTTCATGGCACGACCCTTGAAGCGATCTCGGCCCGTTTAAACTTTGATTACCTTGACCCGGCCGTCAGGGACCAGCTCCTATCATTTTTCGACGATTTTCTCAAGTGCGACTGCAAAGAGTCCCCGCTTTGTGACTGCCCGGCAAAGAAATTTGCGACCCTTGTTATCGAGCTCCGCGAAAGGGGCCTCGAGCACCGGCAGATCAGCAGTTATTTACTCGACGAATACGGGATCGAGATGTACCCTACAGACCTCCTCTCCTTTCTTGAGGATTCGGTCCACGTGCTGGAAGCGATCCGCGATATTGCGGGCCTCGATAAACGGATTGAGCTAGAGAAGAAAGCAGACGAGCACATCGCCCTTATTGCACGTTAACGACGACATTTCTCCACCTTCCCCTTTTATTCGTGTTTTACACCCTGGCCCGCATTCAATTTTGTCGCCTGGTTATTACAGGACAGGGATGTTACAGTACCAGGCAATCCTGCTGATGCCTCCTCCGACGGTACCAGAAACGAAGGCTCATCACCCTTGCAGAAGATATGGATGGGGGAAGACTTGGTACCATGGCACGCCAACTTGATGAGAAGGATATTAAGATCCTGCGTATCCTTGCGCCGGAATGCGAGGAGATGATCTGTTCAGGCTCTGGGGTGGAGTTCCGCTCTATCCTGCCGCCTGTGGCAAATCATTATTCCAGAAGCGAAGAGGATTTCAAAAAACGCTTACTGAGGCTCACCGACGGTGACCTGAGATACCTGGTAGGGAAAATTAAGGAGGGTGAGGAAAGTGTGGCCTGTGTACCACCGGAATATGCAGATATCCTGATCGGGGAGATCTCAATCCGTGAAGGTAAAGACGTCGCCAATGAAATCCTCAACATCTATGAGACTGCTGATGAATGCTAGACGTGAACGAAGATAAGGACGAAAACCAGTCCCCCGTGACGAGCCGTATCAGGGAGGTCCTCGCACGGAATATTACTGCCAGGAACCACGGTCTTTCGCCCCTGGGGTTCACCGAAGCAGTCACAACACTCCTTACATCCCTGGTCGCTGCAAGACTTCTTGAAGAGACGGGGGGGTTTCGCTATGGCTTGGTTGAAGAGCAGACCCGCATAAAAGGCCTTACTGAAGGACTTATATCGCTTTTTTGGGAGGGGACTCAGGGAGAAGAAGGGGGTATTCCATCCAATCCGGAGGGAACAGGTGCTCGTACCTGGCCGTGCGTTTCAGCCTGCAAAACGCTCTCTATTGACTCCCAGGTGACCAGCAGGCTGGTCTCGTTAACAAAACAGAAAAGATTTTACGCTGAATGGACTGATGCATGGTCAGATTCACATGAGCGCGCCATGCTCACCTTTCTTGAAAATTCAACACATCTTTCCCATGATGGACGTATGGTCATCGGGCAAAAGCACCCATACCATGCCAGTTCCGGAGTTCCCCTGCTCCCTGCCCAGTTCCTGCAAACCGTTGCCCATGATCTGCTCCTTCCGAGGTTGGCAGGAAAGACACCAAAAAATGCAGGAATACAGGTTATTGACCCTTCCTGCCGGACAGGCCGCATCCTTCTCGCAATGTACCAGGTCCTTTCAGGCTGGCACCTTTCGTGGTATACAAAACACCTGGTCCCGCTTCTCGAAGAAGGCCGGGACCCTGCTTCGAGAAAGGTGCAGGGAATGCTGCCGGTCGTTGTCTCCACGGATAACCATACAGGGTATCAGCGGTTCGGTACACTCCCACTTCCAGTCCATCAG
>JBAXMF010000107.1:0-7426 GCA_037134435.1 Methanomicrobiales archaeon
TCCGACAGAAGGTGCTGGGCCATTTGTTTGGAAATTTTACCATCCTTGATGGCAACATCGGCTTTTTCGCCCTTGATACCCTGGACGGGGTCGAATACAAATCCGTTCTTAATAATATATTCTGACATAATTATGCGACCCCCTTGAGTTTCTTCACGCGATCGCGAACCATTACAAGGAACTGTTCATCGGTGAGCATGCCCTCCGGAGCATCGACGACCTTACGGCAGTCGATCGGAACGTTATCCATGCGGTATGCATTGCCACCGGTCTCAACACCATTGAATGCAACAGGCACATGAAGCTTTGAAACACCACTGGTCGGGGTGATGTGGGGATCGACGCATACTGAATTGACCTGTGAAATCTTCTTTACTGCACTGATTGGGAAATGTGCTCCCGGATCGCTTCCAATAACAAATGCTGCATCAATTTCCCCCCGGTTAAGGAGGTCGATAGAGCTCGTGTCGCCCGGGTTATAACGCGGGAACCCGCGGGTAAGATCAACGGAATACGGGTACCCGAACTGCCATGCGAGGACCTCTCCGGACCCTGTCACATTGTAGTGACCACGCATTGGCATGATGGAGAATTTCGTGTATTCGTTGAGGTCTTTGGTGACGGCGATTGCCTCATCGATATTGTGGTTCTTTCCAAGCGACTGGGTAACACCCATACCGAAGAAGATGATCCCGAACCGGCCTGCCTTCATCATGGCTACCGCCTCGATGATCTTCTCTTTTGGTATTCCTGCGACGACATCCGGCAGCCATTCGTTTCTGATCGCGACGCGGAAGGCGTTAAGGAGTTCGTAGTCCTGTCCCTGGGTGACCTGGAGGTGCATATCCGCCATCTTGGCGGTGTCGGTGACACGGGGGTCAACTACCACCAGTTTACGGCTTTTATGTCCCTTTCCCGTGAAGAATCCACGGGGGAATATCGAGTACCGGGACATGTGCCGCGGGTGGGCGTGACAAGGGTTGCATCCCCAGAAGATAATGGTGTCCGCCCGGTTCTTTACTTCACCAAGTGTGCACGTAGGCAGGCCGATATCCTGCACCGCAATCAGGGTCGTGCCGTGGCAGACTGCCGCTGTATTATCAACACATGCACGGCACGTCTCTGCGATCTCGTTTCCAACGCTCTGGGCTTCACAATTGACCGAGCTCCACCCGTACATCAGCGGTTTCTTTGCACCGGCAAGCATTTTTGCTGTGTAATCTGCCGCGTCGTTGTAGGTGATCTCTTTCCAGGTGCCATCCGGCTGCTGGAGTCTCGGCCTGGTGATCCGGTCTTTTGCCTGTGAATGCAGGAATTTTTCTGCACCAATTGCGCAGGCGTTGTACACGTCAAGGATCTGTTTACCATCATCGGTAACTGAGACCTCGAGATCGTCACAGAGCGTACCGCAGAATGGGCACACCACATCGGTAACTGTCTTTGTCATCAGGATTCACCCCGGCAAGCTTTCTGTACAAGTTCAACAGCGAGAAGGATAGGCTGGTCCATTGCGACCTCAACCTCAACGGGTACTCCTTTGAATGTGGGCATACCGGTCGAGTATGTGTTTGGATTAACTATCAGGTTGGCCCAGGGTCCCATGGGGATAAAACCAACACCAGGGTGTGGTCCCTGGGAGGTCTCCTGTGCTTTTACAATGACGGTGCCATACGGACTTGTCACACGGACATTGGTATTTTTCCAGCACCCGAGCTTCTTAAAGTCTGAATCGTCCATCTCAATAATCCCGGCAGCTTTGCGATAGAGGTCTTTCTCTTTTCCTCCCTCCATCGCCACCCCCTGGTGGATAGTCCGGCCGGAAATAAGGTTAAGGGTAATCTTTGCCATATTTTTTCCTCTTATTTTATTATCCTGCTTCACAACCCGGCAGACTGTTGCAACAGAGGTCTTTCCTCCCTCTCAATTGCCAGTTCCTGCCGGGTCGTTTAGCCGGAATTATTCCTTCTTATTTCATCAGTTCTGCCAGGGGGCTTGGGCCAAGCTCTTCCACGGTCTTTACGACGTCAGTAATAACCTTACCCCATTTTGCTCCTTCTGATGCAGAAACAAAGGTCATTCTTAACCTCTTGTCCTCAAGACCGATGTTTTTCAACAGGTTCTTGACAAGGAACAGCCTCTTTGCAGCCTTGTAATTACCTTCGAGGTAGTGGCAGTCACCGAAGTGGCAGCCTGAAATCAGTACCCCGTCTGCACCGTCTGTGAATGCCTTCATGATGAAGAGCGGGTCGATACGTCCCGTGCACATGACACGGACTACCCGGACATCGGGCGGGTACTGGATACGCCCGCCACCGGCGAGATCTGCACCGGCGTACGAACACCAGTTACAGAGGATCCCAATGATCTTGGGCTTAAATGCGCCTTCCTCGCGTTTTGGGGGAGCTTCATGTCCTGCCATTACTGCTCGCCTCCGAGGAGGAATGCATCAATCTGAGCAATAATCTGTGGTGTTGCAAAGTGGTTCATCCAGATTGCGCCACCAGGGCAGAATCCACCGCAGGTACCGCAGCCTTTACATTTTGCTTCTGTAACCTGCATGACTTTCCTTCCATCTTTTTCTACGAGTGCAAGTGCGGTGTACGGGCATAAATTGACACACATCCCGCATCCTGCACATTTCTCCTCGATACACTGGGCGAAGTACGGCTCAAGTTCCACGTGGCCGACATGGATCGGGATACTTGCTGCCGATGCTGCACCTTCTGCTGATGCTACTGTGTCAGGGATGTCCTTTGGTGCCTGGCATGCCCCTGCGAGGAAAACACCGGCTGTGGTGGTACCGCATGGGTTCAGTTTCGGGTGTGCTTCAAGGAGCCATCCATCCATGGAACAGGATACACCGAAGAGTTTCCTCGTCCTGTTGGTGTCGGCTGCGGGCTGGATCGCTGCAGCAAGGACGACAAGGTCGACTTCAAGTTTCATCGGCCGATCAAGCAGGGTGTCATCCGCAAATACCATGAGGTTTTTTGACACCGGGTCTTCGAGAATGTTCGAGACACGGCCACGGATGAACTTTGCTCCCTCGTCCTGGATACGGTAATAGAACTCTTCGTACATCTTACCGAAGGACCGGATATCCATGTAGAAGATATACGGCTGGCACCCGGGCATCTTTTCAATGAGCTGGTGGGCATGTTTCAATGAATACATGCAGCAGAACCTTGAACAGTACGGTTTACCATTCCCGGTATTATCTCTTGAACCTGCACAGAGGAGGAATGCGACCTTCTTTGGTGCGACCCCGTCACTCGGGCGGACCATGTGGCCGCCTGTCGGACCGGATGCACAGATCAGGCGTTCGAACTCAAGGCTGGTAATGACGTTTTCATATCTCTTGTAACCCCACTCGGTCTTGTTTTCGACGGGGAAGATATCATACCCGACGGCAAGGATTGCCGTACCTACTTTAACCTTGACGAATTCGTCTTCCTGGTTGAGTTCGATTGCCCTCTTCACGTCACCACAGATCTTGACACAGAGATCACACTTGATACAGGACTCTTTATCAATGGTGTAAATCAGGGGGACGACCTGCGGGTGCTGGATGTAGATGGCCTTTCGTGGCTTCATCCCTTCTTCAAAGGTGTTTGGCTGGACTACAGGGCAGACTGCCTCGCAGTCACCACAGCCGTTGCAGCCACCACCGACAAGACCCTTTGCCTCTGCCTCTGCAGGAGTAAGGACACCGCGGGCTTTCTTCCGGATGGTGACATCGAAATTACCGATGTACCCTTCTACAGCTTCAACCTCCGAATAGGTCATCAGCTCGATATTTTCGCTCCTTCCTACATCCACCATCTTCGGGGTGAGGATACACTGCGAACAGTCGAGGGTTGGGAATGTCTTGTCGAGCTGGGACATGCGACCACCGATGGTCGGGCTCTTCTCGATCAGGTAGGTCTTGATACCGGCGTTTGCCAGGTCGAGTGCTGCCTGCATCCCTGCGACACCTGCACCAACGACCATTGCGGCCTTCTCAACCGGGACATTCTTTGGAAACAGGTCTTCAAGGAGCGATGCCTTTGCAACAGCAATGCGGACCGCATCTTTTGCTTTATCTGTTGCCCCTTCCTGGTCATGCATATGCACCCACGAGTTCTGCTCGCGGATGTTTGCCATCTCGAACCGGAACGGGTTCAGGCCACCTTCCTTGGTTGCCGTCCTGAACGTTGGTTCGTGGAGACGAGGTGAACATGCAGCGACAACCACACCGGTGAGCTTTTGTTCCTTGATTGCCTTATCAATCACGCTCTGCCCGGGCATCGAACACATATATTTGTAGTTGTCAACATAGGCGACATTTGGAACAGTTTTTGCATAATCCTGCACCGCGTCGATATCCATTGAACCGGCGATATTTGTACCACAGTGACAGATGAAAACCCCGATTCGTGCCTCTTTCGCTTTCTTGGGCTGTTCTCCTATTGCGGCTTTCGCAGGTGCCTGCTTCGTTACTGCAGCGGTGGTATCTTTTGTGGACGCTGTCTCTTTTTTGGTTTTTCTTTCGGCCATGTTCAGTACCTCCTTCACAGCACCTTCTGCAGGAACGGCTCGCAGCTGATCGCATGGAGATCAAGTGCAAGGTCCTGTGGGCTCATTCCCTGTGCAAGTCCCAGCAGTTCACAGTAGTGAAGTACAGGCAGGTTGTATTTGACCCCGAACTTCTCTTCGATCTCAATCTGGCCGCGGTCAAACTGTAACTGACAGAACGGGCAGATATCGGTCAGGGCGTCAACTCCTACTTCCTTCAGGTTGATCAGTTTCTCGTTGGCGATATCAAGGGCATGGACAATGTCGTAGCCACGTACACCGCCACCGGCACCGCAACACTGCATCTTCTGGCGGTATTCTACCGGTGTTGCGCCGAGGGCCGCGACCAGTTCTTCCATCCATGTGGGCGATTCGGTGTCCAGTAACTCCTTATCTCCAAATTCACGGTCTTTCCGTGGCTTAATGAGGTGACATCCGTAGTGGACGGCAATCCGGGCACCTGTCAGCGGGTTTGTGATGCTGTCCCTGACCTTGTCAACACCGACGATGTTCTTGTCATAGAGAAGCTCTGCAAGGTGAAAGACGTTGATCGAGCCTTTGTATTCCATATCGATGGTCTTCAGCACCTCGTTTACCCCGTCTCGGAGTTCATCATTGTGTTTCAGCTTGTGGTTCACTTCCCAGATTGACTTGTAACAACCGTTGCAGAGTAGGGCAATGTCCATTTTCATCTGTTCGGCGAGCACGAGGTTACGTGCTGCCATCGCATACCAGACATTTAAGTCGATAGAACCGAATGCACCTGGTGCAGGACAGCAGCTTGCGCCCTTCAGAGGTACAAGTTCGATACCGAGTTTCCTGCTGGTCTTGATTGCAGCCGCTTCGGAACCGGGGTACCGGTTGGGGGCAATGCAGCCGAGATAAAATGCGTATTTATGTTTTGCTTCCATGATTGCTTACCCCTCCCGTTCCTTGACGATCCTGTCGGCATTTGCCTTGAGCTTGTAATAGTCCAGGATCTTCTGTATGCCGGGTATGAATTCCTTGTATGTGTGGGTAGTTGGCGGATCCGCATCCATTCCAAGTTTTACACGGGCCGCACGGTTTACGTCGTTATTTGGTACCCCATGACCCGTGGTGTATATTGCCTGAACGGTCTTTAAGAAATTGACCGGGATTATATCACGTTTAAAGGCCAGGTTTCTCATCGCCATGATGACATCGGTTGGTGCAATATCCCGTGGGCAGCGGTCAGTGCAGCTATAACAGGTCGTGCAGAGCCAGAGATCCGGGTCGGTGAGTGCTTCGGTTTCGAGGCCAAGTACAACCCTTCTGACAAATTTCCTTATCCGGTACGAGCTGCGGGGAGCTGACGGACAGGAAGCAGTGCAGGTACCGCACTGGTAGCACATATGGGGTATTGACATCGAGATTTTTTCTACTGAATCCGTGAATTCAGGATGAGCATCATCCCCGTACATATAGCGGTCACGGAGTTTGGTTTCCAATGCTTCAGGGTATCCTTTTATTCTTGCCATGCCTGTCACCTCACGCCTTCTCCATCATTTTCAGGTTCACCTGAGAGGGGACATCTTCCTTTACCTTTGATGTCCGCTTTTCGAAGAGTTTTGCCTTGATCTTCTTGAAGAGCTCAGTTTCTTCGCCTGTTATCCGGACTCCATCCCTCTTGAGGACGATGATATCTTCACCAGGGCATGCATTTACACATGCACCACAAAGGATACAGAAATCCTTGTTGACCGCGATCGTGGACTCGATTTCGCCCTTCATATCAGCTGCTGCCTTTGGTGTTGGCAGGTAGATGGCATTTGCCGGGCAGATATCCACGCAGGTTGAGCATCCACCGGGACATTTTGTTGCATTAAATTCAATATCACCAGTAAAGATCTTTTCAATCGTGATAGCTTCTGTCGGGCAGTTCACGGAACACCATGTACAGGTGCAGCACTGCTTCTGGTCGATAGTTACTTCGCCGGCCATCTTGTCGCTGACGATTTCACGCTCGACAGTGATGCACTCCTCAGGACAGAGTTCAACACAGACTTTACATGCATCACACTTGGTCTCGTCCCACACAACTTCCCCTTCAACTTTGCCGCTTTCGGCAGTGAACTTCTTGTGCTTCACATCGATTGCCGGGCAGACCGCCCCGCAGATGCCACAAAGTGTGCATTTCTCATCATCGACCTTGAACGTGGTCTTGCTCTTTAATGCGACCTGGCGCTCATTTGCGGTCTTATCGGTTCCCTCGTACGCCGGGACATCACGAAGAATTGCGTCTCTTGGGCAGACATCGTCGCAGATAGTGCATTTTACACACTTTTCCTGGTCGATCTTTGCTGTCAGGTCATACTGTGGGAACCCTTCCTTCTCGAGAATCGGCAGTCTCTCTTCGCCATCAACCTTGTGGGTTAGTGCATTGAATGGGCACATAATGACGCAGACACCACAATAAACGCACTTCTGCTCATCAATATCCACCGGTGCAGCATAATCAACCGCACCACGCCTTACCGCCCCAACAAGTCCGAGAACGATCGCCTCTTCAGGACAGGCATCAACACAAACGCCACACCCTGTGCAGACTTCCGAATTCAGGATCAGGGTACTCGTGTTTTGCAGAAGCTTCTGCGAATTCACGAAATTGACTCCATCCCGCACCTTGGAGTATTTAGGAAATAATGTCATGTATTTTACCTCACTCCTTTCACTCACTGTACCTTTGCCATCCCTGTGTTCCAGGGCCCGGCCAGTCTGATAACATCATGTGGACATGCTTCGACACATACACCGCAACCGGCGCATAGTTCTGCTTTAAAGTCAAGGACAACGGATTTTCCATCCTTAACCCTGTAGATCTTATCCTTGGTAACTGGATCTACGGTATGCAGCT
>JBAXMF010000108.1:0-7425 GCA_037134435.1 Methanomicrobiales archaeon
CCGGGAGGAATGTGCAGAGGATCGGCCTTTCTGCAACGGTGGGCAACCCCGAGGCGGTGCTCGGGTGGCTATCTGCACCGGGCAGGGCACAGGAGGTTGTCAGGGTACCGGTCCCGCCACGCGAAAAGAAGTTTTCGTTTACGGTTGAACCAGATGAAGGGCGGCGCATCACCTCCCTGGTCAGGGTTGTTTCCGGGAAGAAAGCGATCGTCTTTGTGAACAGCCGGAGCGATGCCGAAAAAGTGATCAAATCGCTCCGTGGCCGGGTTGACCACCTGTCTGTGCACCACTCCTCACTCTCGCCGGAGACCAGGAGAGAGGCCGAATCAGCATTTTCGCGTGAAGGGAGCGCCTGTATTGTCTGCACCAGCTCGCTTGAACTCGGGATCGATATCGGGGACCTCGATATCGTGGTCCAGCTCGGCCCCCCGAATTCTGTCTCCTCGTTCCTGCAGCGCATGGGGCGGAGCGGGAGGCGGGGAAAACCGCCGTTCGTTGCATTCATCCTCCAGAACCCCTGCGAGATCCTTTGCACTGTTGCCGTGATCGAATGTGCGAGTAAAAAGGAGGTCGAACCACTCATCCCGCATGTGCGCCCCTATAATGTGCTGGTCCAGCAACTCCTGCTGGAACTGCTCCGAAAACGGAGGATCTCTACACGGAGTCTTCTTTCGGCACTGCGCGCCCTTACGCCGTTCCGGGAAATTCCCGCCGTGGTAGTAGAAGAGATTATCAAAAACCTCCGGGCTGAAGAATACCTGGTTGCTGACGGGGAGATGCTGATGCTTGGCCCCCGGTCCGAATTGGAATTCGGCCAGGCAAACTGGCGTGACCTGTATTCGGTCATCCACGGAGGTGGGGAGTTCCATGCAGTGACGCCCGATGGTGAGGTTGTCGGGCGGCTTGATGCCAGGTTTGTGAACAGTAAAAAAAGTGCCAATTTCCAGCTGGGCGGCAGGAACTGGACGATGATCACCTGCGACGAGGCCCGGAACCGGGTGGTTGTGGTACCGGGGTCTGAACAAAAAGGGGGGATATTCTGGACCGGCGGGGCACACGGGTATAGTGATGTGGTGTGCCGGAGTGTTTCACGGATAATCCGGAGAGGGAAGTCTATATTTCCTCTGCCCGAAGATGCCGGACTTAACCTGGCACGTGTGATCTCGAAAGTCCCGGCGGGTTTTCACCGGGGCAACATCGTAATTGAGGCGCGGGAGGGTGCCAGGGGGATGGGTGTCGTCCTCTTCACCTTTCGGAACAACAATTTCGGGAAGCTCTATTCTTCTCTGCTCACCCGTGCACTTGGGACCGGGGGCCGGGTCAGCTATAACGACTTCTCGCTCCTCGTACGTGGGGTCCGGGGTGACGATCCGTTCGGGACGGTTGTTCATGCCGTGGAGGAGGCCGGTCTGTTCTCCCGGGAAGAGGTGGAATCTGCCATCCTGCTTCCTGCACCGGACGGGTGGAAATTCGGAGGCCTGATCCCGGCCGCGATGTTCCGCGAGATGGTTATGTGCGATATGTATCATATCGATGATTTCATGGCAGAATTATCCGCAGCAGAGATTTTTGTTGCCGGACCTGAATGCCGGGATGCCTCCGTAGCACTGGATGACCGGTAGTCCTCATTAGTGGTGGAGATCCAACAAGGTCAAAAAATGTGGGTGCCATGATCATCCGGTCCAGGATATGAATGGTACGTTTTTTCATTGGATGGTTTTTCAGGACAATTATGTGGCCCGCTGGAATTTGTTCTGATGGTCCGGGAATACAACAAAAACCGGGTAACAGGTGGGCATTGTTCAGGTGACCACGGCCACTTTAAATCTCCACCACGCGACCCCGAACATGGCGACCGCAAATATCACCAGGACCGTGAAGGAGAGGAGGATATCGGCAGTAGTATAGACATAGTGAATGCCCATCGTGGTGAAATTATCCCCGATGGCAAAATACCGGACCCCGTTGACCAGCTGGGAGAGCGGGTTCACCGTTGAGATCGCCTGTAAAACTGGTGGAAATGCGGATACCGGGTAGAGGGCGTTGCTGGCGAAAAAAATCGGCATCGTCAGGAGCGTGATAATCCCCTGGAGCCCCTCCGGTGTCTCCATCGAGATGGAGATGGCCGCGGAGAAAAAGAGGAACCCGATGGAGAACATCCCGACAAAGAGCAGGATCCCAAGCAATGCAATGATCGTATGCCCTATGGTATATCCCGCAAAGAAGGTCACCCCTATGAGTAGCCCGAATGCCATGACAATCATCACCTGGATGAAGGACTTTGTCATACCCGAGAGTGCAATACCGAATATGATCTGTTCCCTCGGAAGCGGGCTTGCCATGATCTCCCTCATCAGTCCCCAGTTTTTATCAAACAGGATGACAATCCCGCCGAAAAGGCTCGTAAAAAGCGTGGTCATGGCAATGACCCCGGCTGCCATGTAGGTCAGGTACTGTACTTCCGGGACCCCCGGGATCGGTGGGATTGAAGATCCGAGCCGATCAAAATTGGCAGACATGGCAATGCCGAAAAACGCCATCCACAATGCAGGCTGGACGAGTGCTGAGATCAGGAGTGTCTTGAACCTGACAAACCTGATCATATCCCGCCAGTAGATGGTCAAAAATCCGTAGTGCACCGTTCACCTCCTCCCGAATGCGGTTGAGACCTTTTCGGGCTTATCATCCCTGAGCTCGCGGCCGGTGAAATGGACGAATACGTCATCCATCGAGGGTTTCTTCAGGTTCACCGTGATAACACTGATGCCGCTGTTTCTTATCTCTTCGATTAGCAGGGGTAGTACCTTCGTCCCGTCGTCATTTGTCGTGATGAGGATACCCTTGCCTTTGTCACTGGCCCCGCTTACATTCGCAAGGGAAGAAATAACGGCCCGTGCCCTGGTATTGTCACTGGTCTCAAGGTAAATTAAGTCCTTTCCCAGTGCATTTTTTAGTTCCCATGGTTTCCCGCTCGCGATGATCTTCCCATGGTCAATAATACTGATACGGTCTGACAGGTTGTCCGCTTCGTCCATGTAATGGGTCGTGAGAAAAATCGTTGTCCCCTCTTCGTTCACGGCCCTGATATAGTCCCACATCCTCATCCGTGTCTGGGGGTCAAGGCCGATGGTCGGCTCGTCGAGAAAGAGCACGATCGGCCGTGTCATGAGCCCCCTGCCAATTTCAAGCCGTCGTTTCATCCCGCCTGACAGTTTCTTTACGAACGTGTCCTTCTTTCCTTCCAGTTTCACCAGCTCAAGGATCTCCGATATCCGTTTTTTCCTGTCTTCCCGCGCCATCCCGTAGAGCCTGCCGTGGAATTCAAGGATCTCCCATACGGTCATGTCACGGTCGAGGGTCACCTCCTGGAATACGATCCCGATTGATTCCCTGACTTTTTCCGGCTCTGTCCTGACATCGTAACCGGCAATGCGGGCCTCGCCTTTCTGGAGTTTTAATAATGTGATCAGCACGTTAATCGCCGTGCTCTTCCCTGCCCCGTTAGGTCCGAGGAATGAGAAAATTTCTCCCCTTCCAACGGTAAAACTAATCCCGTCCACTGCCTTGAAATCACCATACTGGTGCTCAAGGTCTTTTACTTCGATAATGCTGGTGCTCAAATCAGGGTCCACCTCTTCTCCGTGTCAGGCGTCTAAATGGTATTCTGTTGCAGTATAAATCAAGCGATCAGGGCCGATCTCATGGACTTTTCCGCATCCGGGGAAAAATATGATCCTCCCCTGAGCAACGAGAAGGGTTATTCTGGTCGCATGGGTCCCGGGGTAGTTCAGTCCAGTTTCTGCACCAGTTCTGCAACATTGGTCGCAAACAGGCGGATTGTTGCGATACCTTCCGTGTCATTCCAGACCTCGCCCGGCTCACGCCCGAATACCATGTTCCAGTAATTGGAGCCCGGAACGATCATCTCGTTGATCAGGAAGAACATGAGCATCTCCTGCACCGTTGCGGTATGTCCCCCCCGGCGGGCAATGGCGATCGGTCCCCCGACCATCCAGCGGAGGAAATTATCCGTCACCATCGAGACAAGGCCAATCCGCTGTAACGCTGACATTACGTCCCCGCGTGCCGTACCAAAATATACCGGGGATGCGACAATGAACCCGTCCGCATCCCGGAGCAGTTCGATGAGGTCGTTCAGGCCATCGTTAATTACGCAGCAGCCAAGGTCCCTGCACTGGTAACATGCCGTGCAGGACTCGATTTTCTTTCCCGCAAGGGAGAATACCTCGGTCTCAACCCCGCACCCATTGATTACTTTCACGCACTCTTCAATGACCTGAGCCGTATTTCCCTCCGGCCTCGGGCTCCCCGAGAGTAGCACCACTTTCTTTGTCATAAATAATAGTGTGTCAATCGCACTGAAAATAATATCAGGTGTTCCTGTGAGCTGCAGCATGAGCCCCTGGTGTTGCGTTGGTCGTTGTCATGGTTGGGGGGACTGGCAGCACTTCAATTTCCATCGTTGTAATTTTGTCGTAAATCCGTCGCTTCTGGACAATCGGCCACCAGCCGTAGATAAAAATATACGCCGGTTCCCACAGGGTTACCCATCCCAATATCAGCAGGCCCTCCCCCGCCATCCTGACCAGCAGGTCCTGTTCAAAGGTTGAGAGGAACTGGCGGGCGAGGAGTGTCATAAAGAGAATACCCATTGCAATGACGAGCACGAACCGTCCACGTTCAAACAGTCTCCGGAGTTCGCGGTCTGAAACCGATGACCTGTAGATAAAATGGTTGTGGATCCCAAGGATGATTGACTCGCGGGTAGTGCCTGCAATCGAATTTTCCGGGAGATAAATGGCCATTTTTACCGGAATTTTCTTCGGCTGGTCAACGACCGCGTTGAAAATGTATTCCTCCGCATCGGGGTCAAGCTCTTTTTCATGAAATGGTGAGGGGTCCAGAGAATTGAAGAGCTGCATCACGTTCCGAAGGACGAGCTCAATTACGATAATTCCATTATCTGTCCGGTATACTGATTTGGGTGGCTCCATGCTTCACCATCTGATTATTTCCCTTATGAAAATCCAGGTTCAAATTTTATTTATCACCAATTCGCAAAGGTACCTGACCATTCGCATAACCCCTTGGAATGACTGCCAGGGGTTTCCCAATTATCCTTTTCTATCTTATCGATCTGATTATCAGCGAGGATATACTAAAATTGTTCCTTCATTTCACGAGATCCGTATGTAGGACCTGTCGGGGTATCCTAATGGAATGGGATTTGAAGATGATACCGTAAACTTACGCATAGCCCCTTAGTCATTGGTTCCCTGGTCATGCAGGTGTGACCTGAACAATCGTGAATTAGAATTTAAACGAGGTGCAGAACGAAACTGCCCGGCCCCTCTCCAGGCAGATGACGAGGAAACCAAACAATGAGTGCCGGGAAAAACTGGTTCGGTACCATATCTGCAATGTTGGAAACTCCGTTTCCTGGCCACCGGTGAAAGGCCACCTGGGTCATAGCCAGTTTACCGTGGTTTAAAGGATGAAGATCCCGCATTGAAGGTATTATTATCCCCGAGGAAGAATTTAACAAGTACATTTCGCTCCAGATGCCACCGGATGATGTTGCCCTGTTGTGAACAAAATGAACCGTCCCAAGGTAGTCCCCATTCAAAAATGGAAACTCGCTATTTTCCGTCTGATTGGGGGCACAAGGGAATTCCCAAGGATTAACGGGAGATGAGTACCAGATGAGTTTGACACCAGAATCCCTCAACTTTGACGAGGCGAGACTTGACAAGATCAGGACAATACAAGAGGCCGGAGTGCCGCTGTACCCGGCGAAATTTGAACGAAAAGATACTATCGAAGAGATCAGGCAGCGGTTCCATGCAATAGGACACGAAAAGAGCGAGGAAGGTGTCACAACTGCCGGACGGATTTTTACGGTCCGTGACCACGGTAAAACAATATTTGCAGACCTTGGAGACGAGAGCGGCCGGATCCAGCTGTACATTCGGAAAAACGATCTCGGGGAAGAACAATTCGATTTTGTCAACAGCAACCTCGACCGGGGCGATATCATTGGTGTAACCGGGCATCTTTTCAGGACAAAATTAGGGGAGATCACCATCTGGGTCGACCAGGTGACCTTCCTCTGCAAATCCGTCTGTGCATTGCCGGAGAAATTCCATGGCCTGAAAGATATCGAAAAGCGGTACCGCCAGCGTTACGTTGACCTGATTGTGAACGATGAAAGCCGCGAGGTATTCAGGACGCGGAGCAGGGTCATCTCACTAATCAGGAGGTACCTGGAGGACCGGGGCTTCCTTGAATTTGAGACTCCGATCCTCCAGCCTATCTATGGCGGAGCAAATGCTAGGCCATTTACAACGTATCATAATTTCCTCGAACAGAAATTTTTCCTCCGGATCGCACCTGAACTCTACCTGAAACGACTGGTAGTCGGTGGTTTCGAGAAAGTTTTTGAGATCGCGAGGAATTTCCGGAACGAAGACATTGACACGCGCCATAACCCCGAGTTCTCGATGGTAGAGATTTACGAGGCCTACAAGGACTTCCGCGATATGATGCAGTTGACTGAAGGGATCATCTCCGTTCTCGTTTATACCCTTCACGGGAAGTACGATATTGCATATGGAGATGAAACACTCCGGTTCGAACCCCCGTTCCGGAAGTTGTCGATGGAAGATGCGGTACGAGAGATCGCAGGTGTTGATATCCATGCGCATACCCCGGACGAACTCCGTGAACTTGCAAAGAATAACCGGATCGAGGACTATGAAAAACCACAGACCCAACGGGAGTTCCTTGTCCTTTTCTTTGAAGGAATGGTGGAAAATAAACTAATTCAGCCGACATTTGTCTATGATTTCCCTGTTGAAAATTCCCCGCTTGCAAAAAAACACCGGGTCAAGGAGGGTTTCACCGAACGGTTCGAGCTCTTCATCAATGGGATGGAGATCGCAAACGGGTTTTCCGAGTTGAATGACCCGCTTGACCAGCTGGCACGGTTCGAGGACCAGGACGCAAAGCGGAGGGCCGGAGATATGGAGGCCCAGATGATTGATGCGGATTTCATCACGGCCCTTGGGTTTGGGATGCCCCCTACCGGAGGGGTCGGCCTTGGTATTGACCGTCTCGTGATGCTCCTGACCAACCGCGACTCGATTAAGGAGGTGATCCTCTTCCCGCAGATGAAACCCGAAGCAGTGAAATCCGAAGAACTTGTGGAAGAAGTAAGAAACGAAGGGATTTAACTTCCCTCAAAGGGCCAATACCTGCCCGGAAGAATCTCCCCCACATTAGGCTCTTTTTTATGTTATTATTGTACGTTGGATTTCGAGAGCAGGGTGAACTGAACCAGGAAGTATCATGACCTGTCCACCGGGATCCTAAAAAAATGGGATTTTAGATCAATGCATTGATGTT
>JBAXMF010000109.1:0-7284 GCA_037134435.1 Methanomicrobiales archaeon
ATTCCTTGCAATCGTTATGATGATCACAGGGATTACCCTGATCTTCATGATTGTCCCGCTCCTCATCGCCCCTTACCTGACCGCCATCCTCAGGGCTTCGCCCCCCCAAAGGACACCTCATGAGCTGAAAAACCATATTATCATTGTCGGACACGGGGAGCTGACAAAGGCGCTCGTTGAGAGCCTGATGATAGCTGACAATGATATTGTCATCCTGGACAAGGATGAAAAAGCTGCCCAGGAAGCGGCCAGGCTCTACCGGAAAAGTGTCTACACCGTCTGGGGAGACTATAATAACCCGTCAACCTGGTCAAATATCTGGATAAAAAATTCAGGCACGGTCATTGTATGTGAAGACGAGCGCACAGCGGCAACAACCATTCTCGGTATCAGGGAACTGACCCGTGGAAAAATTGTCGCCGTCGTTGACAAACTATCTTTTGACCGGTATCTGCGTCATGCCGGGGCAGAGTACGTCCTCTCACCGAAGCATATAACAGGCCGGATTCTTGCACGACATGCCGAACTCACGGCCCATCACCCGGGGGCCCTTGATACTTCAGGCATCGACCATGCAATCCTTGACAGTTCTGGCAGCTATGACAGTGTATTGAAAGTAGTCCATATCCCGGTAATGCCGGGGTCGAGGTCTGCGGGTAAAACCTTAAAGGAGATAGGGTTATACGAAAAATATGGGTTTTATACCCTGTTCATGGCACGGAGCGGAAAATTTGTCTTCCATCCCGGGGACGACGAAATAATTGACCTCTCAAGCGGGGTATTCCTGCTTGGCAGGGCAGACAAGGTAGAAGAACTGGTAGAGAACGAATTTATTTCCGGACTTTCCGGGGAGAATTTTGCCGTCATTGCGGGGTTTGGGGATGTCGGGCGGTCCGCATATCACGACTTGACAGCTCTCGGTATTTCCTGTATCGTCATTGACCAGAAACCACAGGGGGTCCTTGGGGTAGAAGGAAATGCAGAGGATGAAGAGGTCCTCCGTGATGCCCGGATCTCTGAGGCCAGGTACTGTATTGTTGCGCTCAATGATGATGATGTGAATATTTTCACCACCCTGATGGCACGGGATATGAACCCTTCACTTCGCATTTTAGTCCGTGCAAACGAACCCGCTTCGGTGGACAAGCTCTACCGGGCAGGTGCAGATTATGTCGCCCTGTTGCCCACCATCGGGGGACAGGTCATTGCCCGTGTCGTCCTCTCCGACAGCGTGCACGTAATTCTCGACCTGCCAAACGGGCACAAGGTGATCAGGAAACACATGATGAAGAACGCAGGATTGACCATAGGGTGGATTGAACACAAAAGTGGCTCCCGCATTATCGGGCTCGAATCCGAGAGCAGGGCAATCGTAAGACCCGCACCTGAAGAGGTCATCCTCGGGGGCGATGCACTGATTGCCACGGGCGACCTGCACCAGTTGAAAAAATTTATCCGGCTCTGTTAGAGATATGATGACTGCATGAATGAGAACCGGGGATGTGCACTGGGCCGTATCGAACAGATGATCCGGTACACCGTATGGAACAGCGGAGCGACGGGTGTGGTGATCGGTGTCAGCGGCGGGGTAGATTCCGCGGTTGCAGCCGCGATGTGCTGCAGGGCATTGAGCGGCGAAAATGTGCTGGGCCTCACGCTGCCAAGTGCTGTTACCAGTGACGGGGATATCGACGATGCCGTGGAACTCTGCCAGGTACTCGGCATGAGACACGAGATAGTAACGATCGAGCCAGTGCTTGACGCGTATCGCTCATTACCAGGCTACGTTGAGTCACCGGCCCTTCTTGGAAACCTTATGGCACGCACCCGGATGGCATTGCTCTATTACTACGCAAACCGGGACAACCGCCTCGTCTGTGGCACCTCCAACCGAACCGAGTATATGCTTGGTTATACAACGAAATTCGGCGATAATGCTGCAGATTTCCAGCCTATCCTTCACCTCTACAAACGCGGGGTCTATGAAGCCGCGAGGGATATCGGGGTCCCCGCGAACATCATGAAGAAGCCCCCCTCAGCGGGACTCTGGTACGGCCAGAAAGACGAGGACGAGATCGGCCTCTCGTATGCCAAAATTGACGAAGCGTTGGTCACGCTCGAAGCAAACGGCTGGAAAGATGAAAGTTTGGTCCAGAAAAAAGTGCTTGCCATGGTTAAAAAAAGCAGGCACAAAAGAATGACGCCGAGTCTCCTGGATTTAACCCTGTAACACGGTACCGAATGGGAATTTTTCCGGGTAATTCAGGAACAGGAGCGTGCTTTCCTCGCCCACCATGCGATACAGTGGCCGGTTATGAATACCTGGAAATCCTGCTACATTGCATGTTTTGATATACCGTAATTGCGGGTGCGCTGGATACCCGGGGTTTTTCACATACCCAAAACGGTCCATCCGGTAATATACAGCTCCCCGGAGGTCTTCATAGTCCCGGTACATGCTTTCGAATGCTGTGGAGACAATATTTGCCATGACAAGGGTTGTATTGCCCGGGTTAATGGTAACATGGCCGTACCCGGGTGGGATCAGGACCGTATCACCTTTCCCGGCAGTAACAACAACGGCATCTGAAAGCGCTTTGTCCTGGAGGAGATACTCAGCTGACCCTTCAAGGACCTCGTAAATTTCCGGGTACCCGACACCCAGCGGATTATCGGGGTGATAATGCCCCTTAGTTTTAACGTATTCCCCGCACAGGACTGACGGAGGAATAACCGTTACATCATACCGAAGATTATTGTCCCGAAGCCATTCACGATCCACATTCGTCCGGGAGAGGTTACGGTACATAAAATAGATGGGGCCTGTAATGGAGCAGTTTCTTTCGGCCAGGACCTGCTTAAGGTCTTCTGCCATCCGGACCTGCGGTTCCGGCAGGGGACCGTCCCACGTAAACATCACTTTTTCTTTTGCACTACAACCAGATAAACCACTATTACCTGTGTGATTATTACTCATTGTTGGGATTGTCCTATCAGGATAGCAGCATCACTAATCAGGAAAGTTAATAAAAATGTATCCATATATAAGGATGCATGAATGGGAAGATCCAACGGGCAGTAGAAATTGGAATACTCCTGATTGCCCTGGCTTTTATTGCAACTCCTGTTGCAGCGGCAAACTTGAACCAGGCCTACAACATGAACACCTTCAAGATTCATGAATTTAAGTATTTTTTACCTGCTGACATGAGTACCGAGTATAGAAGCCCGCTATTGCATTATACTCCTTCAATGGACCTCAGTCCATTCAATCCAGCCATTCCTGTGAGCAATATTGAGGATAGTTCGTTAAGTCCGTTTGTGCAACTGCCGACCATTCGTTGGAAGGTTTGTGGCTAACGGAATAGCTTAGGAATCTGGTTTCGGGTGAAGTTAATTTCCAACAGATAGTTCCCGTTTTTCACCCGGACACCCTGTTTTTTCATCCAATATTTTGATTAATCGTTCCAGGGCTTACACGGTTGAATCAATAGAAATGGATAATCCCCTCCACGATCAGGTAAAATAAAAGGACTAAAAAAAAATAGAACACAGGGTGAACAATAAAAGAGTTCGTTGTAGATCGGTGGTTTGTCCGTTTTTCGTCGTATAAACTACGGCCCTTTTCAACAGATTCACCTCGAGACGAAAAAACGCAATGGGTCAGAGGGAGATATGCCATCCATCATCGGATCGTTTCCTTCCGACCCCGGGCATCTCTCGATACCGCAGCACTATTTATCACCCATGGAGGGTAAATTTTGGTATTTCCGCTAAATTCTTTGAATAATTTCCGGGCCTTGTTTTAATGCTTCGAGGACATCCTCAACCAAATGTTCGGGCATCCTTGCCTGAACAAACGATTCTGAACACCTTGATGAAACAATAGTTACTTTGGTGAACAACCGTTTGACAGTATCGTTGTCATTTGGTCCTGGTCCACCCAAGGTTTGCGTTTGCGATCTTCCTGGCAGGTAACAACTTGACCTGTTTTTACCAGAAGTTAATTGAGATCATTCCGGTGCATTTCGGAGATCTCATGCTCGCCCATTTTCCCTTCAGGATCTATCTTCCCTGTATTTGGGTTTGCTCAGGTATTAGCTTTTCGATTGGCATCACATGGCGTAAATCCTAACGATTATTTACCCTTCCGACGGCGGATTACAACCAGGTAATACCCTGCCGCTATGATGACGAGGATCCCGGCAACCACAACTACCAGGTAACCCATTATGCCATCCATTGCGGCCGGCTGAATAACGGTGACCGGCACCTTCAGGGTATCTGATATCTGGCTGTTGTCAAGCGAGTCACGGTACCGCACCTCAGAATCAAGTGCATAGTCTTTTGCTACGGCCCCGGAACTCACCCCTACCTCGTATCGTGCAATCGCTGTTTTTCCCGGGGCAATATCCCCAAGATACGCGGAATCATCATTACTGGTGAACGGGTCAACCACAGATACACGCGCCTGGGCACTATAAGCTGTTGCATCACCCGAATTTCGGTAGGTTACTTCTATCACCTTTTTCTTACCCGCACTCAGGTTCGAGTCCGCTGCAACCACGTCAAACCCGATTTTTCCATGTACCGGGATCCCAACGGTAGTCGGGACTGATGTGACGGTGTCACCCTCATGGTTTTTGTACACGGCAATAACATCTACCGGGTACTCCTGCGCTTCTGCATCGCGGGAGACCGATACTTTAAACCTGCAAACCGTTGAATTCCCGGCAGGAAAATCACCAATATATACACTGCTGTCAGTTGGTGTTACCGGGCTGTTGCCGTTTCTTGAAATTTTTATGATGGCCGCAAGGGCATCCTCTCCACCGCGGTTCGTAACAGTCAGGTCGAGATATCCTTCGGTACCGACATTCAGCCCTCCATTTATTACCGGAGATACGTCAAGAAATACCTTCGGTTCAATTGTCAGGGGGAGGGTTACGGTAACACTTTTTGTTTTGTACCGGTACTCGATGAGGTCGCCTGCGCTCTGCTCAGCGCCGGCGAGGTACTGGTAACTAATTGTAAGGGGCAGTAAATATTTACCCGCCGCAGCCTGTTTTGGGATTTTGACTTGATATACTACCTGGACACTTTTTCCACCGGGCAGATCTCCCACCACCTGGGAATCTGATTTTATGACCATCGGGGTTTCCCCGGGTGCAAGTGAGGCCGTCACAAATTTCGCCGTATTGGGAAGGTCATCCCGCTCAATATACCCGGATTGTACAAATTTTAGTTGATTCAGACCGCGGTTCTCAATTTTAACAGGAAGTTGTACATCTGTCCCGGGAAGGAACTGATTTGTCCCGGCAACAGTCGCGGTGAAGGTCGGACCATCAGAGATGTACAACGTCCCGGCCATTGCCGGCGCTATTAAAAAAACCATGAATATTGCTATCAGAAGATACCGTATTTCCATTCGAGATCACTTGTTGTTATTGTTATAACAACATTTATCACCCTACCGTATATATAGGTATTCAATGGCCGGATCACAGGATGAACTCTCAAATATTGCCGAATCTTTGAAATCACTCGGGCTGACAAAGTATGAAGCCCTCGTCTATATCGCCCTCTTAAAAATCGCAGGGGCAACTGCCACGGAGATCCACCAGGTATCAGGGGTACCCCGCGCATCAGTGTACCCCGTGCTCGACCGGCTCAACCAGAAAAACCTTGTATACGTATCGAACACCTCACCCAAACGGTTCGATGCAATGCCGCCGGAAGAGGGAATCGGTAACCTCCTCGCAAGTATTGAGGATAATGCGCAAGAGGCGAAAGGAGTACTTTCTGACATATTCCGCCAGAGGATCGGTGTTGAACGGGGGACACAGGAGCTGATATGGAGTAGTTACGGCCAGGATAATATCCATATCCGGATATCAGAACTTATCCGCCAGGCAAAACAGAGCATCCGGATTTTTTGCAATATGCATTTTTTCACCCCCGCCATGATCGAGACGCTTGAAACCGCAGGCGAGAATGTTGCAATTGAAATTATTGTTGACCAGTGGACAGGGGCGACCCAGAAAAATCTGAAAATTTTGATTAAAAAGGCACCAATCGGGCATGGAATGGATAACAAAACAATTACAGGGGGAGTCTTTCTCTTCGACTGCAAACGAGTCATGGTGATCATGGGCCCGCAGGACGAAGGATTAACCGGGCTCTACTCCGAGTCTGACGGGTTTGTCAGATTTTTCAGTTCATACTGGCGATTTTTCAAGGACTGGGCCAGGAAATAGGAGTGGAAGGATATGCCAGGGAAGAATGGCCGGATAGGTTAGTACTCGTTAATATGGGTCATTTCCCCCACATCCATCAGACCCTTCATGGCCCTGATTACCTCCCAGCGCCCTTCTTCCCGGATTGCCGCCATCGGGTTTGTTCCACCCACGGCAACAATTCCAAGGAACTGGGGGTCTACCGTAACGCCTAATGTGGGAGTATTCGGCATCCCGACCTCAAGGATGCCTGACAGGTCACTTCCCGTGAGACTGTCCAGCACCTCCCCAACGAGGGATTCCGCCTCCATGTGGCATTCACGAATATTCGCGAGGAGGTTCCCACTCCCCTGCCTCATAACCGCATTCACCGAGGTAAGTTCCTGGGAGATCAGCACCTGGAGCGGGTCAATTGTCGTATGCTCGTACAGGATCATGTGAATAAACCGTTTCGGGACACGGTGATCGATCTCGACAATACCCCCACCTATCGGTTTCATGGGGATCCCCCGCCTGAGCAGCAGGCCGTCAAGAGTGGAGCTGCAGACAGATACGATACCGATGCACCCTTCGGGTACCGGGTAATCCTCGATTGTTACACCAGGTTGAAGGAACCGCACAAGTCCGCTTACGCTGATACCCGCCCTGTAAGAATCTTTAAAAATCTTTATCGCAAATTCCAGGTCTTCACTCCTGATCAGGGAAAGGTTATAGACAAAAGTGCCCGTCCTCTCCTCAGGGCTGTAGGTGACCTGCAGTGCAAATTCTTCAATCCGGTTATTAATAAATTTCGGGGGACTCATCATTATACAGTTTTCCATCATGAAAGAGAAAAATTGTTCTATAAGATTGGGGTAATGTATGCATGATGGAACACGAGACGCGGGAAAAGGCGAAAAATGCCGTGAAGCTCATACTTGAGGCGGCAGGATTCGAGGTAGAGGAAGTGGATGACCCCCTCGACCTCTCGGCGGTAAGGGATGGTGAATGTGTGGCAGTGCTCTGTTCGGTAGATGCTGGCACCATTGCTGATTTTGACAAGACAAAT
>JBAXMF010000110.1:0-7275 GCA_037134435.1 Methanomicrobiales archaeon
GCAGCAACCAGTACTTCGGGGGGTTTTGGCCAGGTTGTCGCCGCGTTATTCAGATAGATCAATGGATCAGTCACCGGATCACCAGAAAATATTCTCAATTGTGAATTTGTCAGGGAACTTATTTAAAAGCTTGGAATGCGCCGAATCCCGGCGTTTTATAGATGAAATGTTCACTCCCAGCCTGGACGGAGAAGGGGAACAGGAAACGGTCACGATCGTTATGTTTTTCCGGGATCATAGGACTTCATCCATGCTACCACTCCGGTACCCGGCAAGGTCGAGCGCGACATAGGAGATCCCGATCGCCCTGAATCGATGAAGTATGTCTTCCCGGATAGCCAGCAGTTTTTCATAGTCTGTGGGAAGGACCTCGATCCTGGCAACCCTGCCGTGCAGACGGACTCGACACTGCACAAAACCCTTCCCGGCAAGAAACTCCTCGGCCTCTTCAATCATCCGGAGTTTGTCAGGGGTAATCTCATCCCCGTACGGTACCCGTGACGAGAGGCATGCTGCTGACGGTTTCTGCCAGATCGCAAGCCCACGATCCCGTGCAATCTCACGGATCTCTTCCTTGGTAATCCCTGCCATGATGAACGGATGGATGATCCCCTCCTCGATTGCCGCAGCAAGTCCGGGCCGGTGTTCACCCAGGTCAGAGACATTCACCCCATCCGCGATGCAGGCAAGGTCATACCTGGCCGCTGCATCCTTCAGGTACCCTGCCGAGATTTTTTTGCAGTGATAGCACCGGCCGGGTGGATTTTTGTAGAAATTTTCATGTTCCATGTGCGGGACTTCCACGATATCGAGCGTAATCATGAGGTCTTTTGCGATCTTTTTCGCTTCAGCCACTGCGGTCCTTGGCACCAGCGGACTGTCGAGGAGGACAGCGCGACTCCTGTCACCGAGCACATCATGGGCAAGCACTGCAAGGAGTGTGCTGTCGACACCACCTGAAAAAGAAACGAGCACCGACCCGCAGTTACGGATGATTCCTTCGAGGACCTTTTTTTTATCCGCTATGGACATTAGTCACCTGAATTTGGAATAATAGGATTTAACCTTACAATGTTGTGTCAGGCCTGGCATCAGGAACCGCACCTTACCTCCCCGTCATCGGGACTGCCACACTGGTTTTCTTCACCTTCACGGAGCTGCTGGCAGATTTTGCAGATCCTCTTGACAAGGTTTACTTCCTTTTTATCCTTTAAGTCCTCTGCAAGCTGCTCGATCGAATGCTTGACATCATTCTCAAATTCAATCCGGTACCCGCGTTTTCCCGAAAGGTACTGGGAGACGGCAGACGGGGCGATCTCAAGCATACGGGACGCTTCAACCTGTGACACCCCACACTTCACAAGTTCAACGGCAATAGCCGCCCTGATGGCGGGTAAAATATCCCATACTACTTTCTGGCATGGAGCTTCCATCACATCACAACCTTTATGTTGTCACAATTGTGACATAATACTAATACATTCACAATTGTGAATATGTTATGATAACAGATATAATAATAGGTTCTATCACATCCAATTGATCAACATACTGGGAGAGTCAGATGGAAGATCCACATATTATCTACATGGACCACGCGGCCACAACCTATGTCCGGCCTGAAGTCCTGAGCGCAATGATCCCGTATCATACCGGCCGTTTCGGGAACCCTTCATCCATTTATGGCATTGCGAGGGACGCAAAATTTGCAGTTGAGACCGCCCGTGCTCAGGTGGCAAAGGCAATCGGGGCACTACCTGATGAGATCTATTTCACATCAGGTGGGAGTGAATCGGACAACTGGGCTATTAAGGGTATAATAGCTGCAAACAGAAAAAAAGGCCGCCATATCATTACATCGGCCATCGAGCACCATGCGGTCCTGAACACCTGTGAGTATCTCGAACACGAGGGGTATACAGTAACCTACCTGCCGGTTGACGATTATGGTCTTGTCAACCCCGCCGATCTTGAAAAGGCGATCACGGACGAGACCGTCCTCGTCACGATTATGTATGCTAACAATGAGATCGGGACGATCGAGCCCGTCGTAGAACTTGGGGCAATTGCAAGGAAACATAACGTATACTTCCACACGGATGCGGTTCAGGCAATTGGCAATATCCCGATCGACGTAAAGGCACAGAATATTGACCTGCTCTCGCTGTCAGCCCACAAGTTCTACGGTCCGAAAGGTACCGGGGCACTCTATATCAGGAAAGGGGTGAAGATCGCGAGCCTGATCCACGGTGGTGGCCAGGAACACGGGAAAAGGGCAGGTACCGAGAATCTGGCCGGCATTGTCGGCCTTGGAAAAGCGATAGAACTCGCTGTTGCAAACATCCCGGGACATAACGCGAAGATCGGGGCCATGAGGGACCGGTTACTGGATGGAGTGTTGAGGACCATTCCCCATGCAAAGCTGAACGGGCACCCCGAGAAACGGCTGGCAGGTAATTTCAATGTCAGCTTTGATTTCATCGAAGGGGAGTCCATGCTTCTCTGGCTTGATGACGAGGGGATCTGCGGGTCAACCGGGAGTGCCTGCACCTCGGGGTCCCTGTCGCCATCCCACGTACTGCTTGCCTGTGGTATGCCGGCGGAGTCGGCCCATGGTTCACTCAGGCTTACGCTTGGTGATGAGAACACCGATGAGGATGTGGACAGGGTGCTTGACGTCCTCCCGAAGGTCGTCGCAAAGCTCCGTGACATGTCCCCGCTTTACCAGAAAACCACAAAGGAAGGAGAAATATAATGTATAGTGAAAAAGTAATGGACCATTTCAAGAACCCCCGAAACGTGGGGGAGATAGATAACCCTGACGGGGTTGGGGAAGTCGGGAACCCGGTGTGCGGCGATATTATGAAGATATTCCTCAAAATCGAGAATAATATCATTGTTGATGCGAAGTTTAAGACATTCGGCTGCGGAGCAGCAATCGCCTCAAGCAGCATGGCAGCCGAGCTGGTCAGGGGAAAAACCCTCGAGGAGGCATGGGATGTCTCGAACAAGGCAGTCGCCGAGGCACTTGAAGGCCTTCCTCCGATCAAGATGCACTGCTCGGTGCTCGCCGAAGAGGGTATACACAAGGCGATAAACGATTATCGGAAGAAACAGGGACTCCCGTTATGGGAAGAGAAACATCCCCACTCCCACGAGCATGGCGAAGATCTCACATGCGCACATTAGGAGTTGTTTGGGATGGGACCGTGGATAAATCGTCGGGATGACGCATGATCGCCATCCAGGAAGACGACGTTGATATCGGAGCCCTTATCAACGCTGCAAAAAAGGATGGGACGGGTGCACTGGTTGTCTTTGATGGAGTCGTCCGCGATGATGGGATCACCGAAATGGAACTCGAAGCGTACCGGGATGTCGCGATACAGGAACTGGAAAAGATTGCCCGGGACGCAACACACCAGTTCAAGCTCCTGCATGTTGATATTGTGCACCGGATTGGTCGGTTGTCAGTAGGGGAGAATATCCTTGTGATTATTGTATCGGCAGGTCATCGTCCCGACGCATAAGCCGGTTCCCGCTATATCATTGAAGAGATCAAAAAGGGAGTCCCAATCTGGAAAAAGGAACTAACAAAAGATGGAGGACGGTGGGTGCCGGGAGAGTACGCCCATGGTTCTGAAACCAGACCACAAAATAACTGATATTAGGATAATATTTTTCAAGATTTTTATTGGTTCCGTTCGATAATCCTTTAGGTACACGGAGTTTGTATTGATCTATGTTCCCCGGTACTGCAATACCTCGCTCTCTTTGAGGGTATGGATATCCAGTCCCGGCATTGCCTCACCAAGGTTTCCACTCACGCGGGCGATCGTTGTTGCATCCATGAAATTATTCACTGCTTCCACGACTGCCTTTGCCCGCTTCTGCGGATTTTCAGATTTAAAGATGCCCGAACCAACAAATACACCATCTGCACCTAACTGCATCATGAGTGCCGCATCAGCTGGGGTTGCTATGCCGCCCGCAGAGAAGTTTACAACCGGGAGGCGTCCCCGCCTGGCACATTCAATGACAAGTTCCACTGGAGCTTCAATCTCTCGTGCATAAACTACCAGCTCCAGCGGTTCAAGTTTCTGGATCGTCCGTATTCCTCCCATGATCGCCCGCATGTGCCTTACAGCCTCAACGACGTTGCCGGTGCCTGCCTCACCTTTCGTTCGGATCATGGCGGCTCCTTCATCGATGCGACGGAGTGCCTCACCAAGGTTCCTGGCTCCGCAGACGAATGGGATTGTGAATTTGGTTTTCTCGATGTGGTATTCCTCATCGGCGGGGGTAAGTACCTCACTTTCGTCGATCATATCCACACCAAGCACTTCCAGTACCTGTGCTTCGACAAAGTGGCCGATCCTCACCTTTCCCATCACAGGGATTGAGACGGCCTCGATAATCTCGATAACCTTCTCCGGGTCAGCCATGCGGGCAACACCACCCACCTTCCGGATATCTGATGGCACACGTTCGAGTGACATTACTGCCACGGCACCAGCTTCTTCTGCAACCCGTGCCTGTTCGGCGTTCACGACATCCATGATGACCCCGCCTTTCTGCATGGCAGCAAATCCACGCTTTATTAGTTCAGTTCCATGCCTGAGTTCTGATAATTCCATAATTTTTCACCTGGTATTGGTCTCAATTTCATGATACGGGAGGATCATGGTAGCTGACTTACCGGTGCCAATGACTCCCGAAAGTATTCATCTGTATTTAGGTATACGAGCTGATAAAGATATTCACAATTGTGAATTTTACCGCTATCCACAATTTTAAACGTAGAATAAAAAAAATGGGATTCGTTTCATTTTACGTTCAGGATTCAGATCAGTCTGAGACTTCCACGCTGTTTCACAAACCGGTCCCAGTTCCATGGTTCATCCAGAACGTTCACGGTCACCTGCTCAATACCACAGACCCCTAATGCCTTTCGCTGCACCTGCCCGGTGAGGTGGTCGGACAGTGGACAAGCCTTGCAGGTGAGGACCATGTCGATCTCCACACTGTTGTCTTTGACCCTGATATCCTTGATAAGACCGAGGTCCACGATATCGATACCGACCTCCGGATCGATCACTTCCCTCAGGGCATCCCGGACCTGGTTCTCGCATACCATCGCCTGCTGCACCTGGGGTGAGATCGTGCCAGGCTGATTATACTCGACCGTGCGGAGCCGCTCCTCAAGCTGGTTCTGCCTGTCCAATAGCCGGCTCATCACACGGAGCATCGGATCGGGCATGACTTCTTCGACCAGTTCTTCATGTGAATGTTCCGGCCCGGCGATTCTCCCCGGGACACCTACAACCGTTGCACCGGGTGGGACGGACCGTACCACGACCGATCCTGCACCAACTTTTGCACCCTTCCCAATCAGGATGGGACCAAGGACGATAGAACCGGACCCGAGTATAACCCCGTCCTCTATTGTCGGGTGGCGTTTGACATTTTCAAGTGCCGTGCCGCCCAGCACGACCCCCATGTAGATCAATACGTCATTACCAACCTCGGCAGTCTCACCAATTACGACACCCATCCCATGGTCGATAACAATCCTTCGGCCTAGTTTTGCCCCGGGATGTATCTCGATACCGGTAAGGAACCGGCAGATATGGGAGATGAAACGGGCGGAAAACCTGTGGCCCCGTTTCCAGAGCCAGTGTGACCGCCGGTTGAACCAGAGTGCATGGATTCCGGGGTAACAGAACAATACTTCCAGAGTTGACCTGGCCGCAGGGTCTTTTGCAAAGACTGCCCCGATATCCTCACGGATTGGGTCAAACATTATCAGGTCCACCTCATGCTTCGAAAAGATCCGGGATGCTCAGGTAGCGTTCGCCGGTATCAGGCAATATTACGACAATAAGTTTTCCCTTGTTCTCAGGTCGGGCTGCTACTGCCAGTGCGGCAAAGGTCGCTGCACCGCTTGATATCCCGACAAGCATACCTTCTTCCTTTGCAAGCCTTCTGGTAGTCTCGAATGCATCCTCGTTTTTTACCAGGATAATCTCATCTACAAGATCCCGCCTGAAAACTCCGGGTATAAAACCCGCACCGATCCCCTGGATACGATGTGCACCGGGAGATCCACCGGAAAGGACCGGTGATGCATCGGGTTCTACAGCAATTGCACGGAAAGATGGCTTCCTCTTCTTGATAACATCGGCGACACCGGTTATCGTTCCTCCCGTCCCGACCCCTGATACCAGGATATCGACCTTCCCATCGGTATCGCGCCATATCTCCTCGGCAGTGGTCTTCCGGTGGATCTCCGGGTTGGCCAGGTTATCGAACTGCTGGGGAACAAAATAATAATTTGGGTTCTCTTCTGCCATCTTCGCTGCCGTGGCGACCGCTCCCTTCATTCCTCCAGGACCGGGTGTGAGCACAATCTCTGCGCCGAATGCCTTGGCAAGTCTCCGCCGCTCGACGCTGAAGGTCTCAGGCATCACCAGGGTAAACTTGTATCCCCGGGCCGCGCACACGAATGCAAGGGCGATACCGGTGTTACCGCTTGTTGCTTCAAGAATGATCGTGTCCTTCTTGATCAGTCCCTTACGCTCGGCATCATCGATCATCGCAACGCCGATACGGTCCTTAACGCTGCTCAGCGGGTTGAAGGATTCAAGTTTTGCAACCACTGTTGCGCCGCTATCCCTGGTGACCCGGTTCAGCCGCACGAGCGGGGTATTGCCGATTGTTGCCGTGACATTATCATAGATTTTTGCCATATTTTACCTCTTTGAATCCGGTAAACCATCAGACAAACTGGTAGGTCCCCAGTACTTCACAATTGTTAATTGTTCGACCCTGATATATACTTTGGTTTCCTGCACAAATCCCGGCATGGTATACATGCCTGTTTATAGTCCTCTACGTCCGGCAGGGATAAAGAATGATAGCGGCAAAATCTGACTCGAAATCAGGATATATTATGCCACCTGCCCTATATGGTGTGTTCACAGGAGTGAACAGGAAACCGTCATGAACACACACTATGCGAATATCGCAGGACCAGCAGCGTATCCGGATTCACCCGGCGCCGCAGCTCTTACCTTTCCTGACATCCATTCGGGAAAGCAGGTTGTACAGTTCAGCGGTATCCGGAGCTCCGGGCAGTATTGTCGGCCAACGGAGTTTTCAAGGATCGGCCAAACAGTGACTGCTGTCCGCAAGTACCGCGGACGATCAGCAGTCCATGGTATGTGTCCGTGAAGATCATACAATTGATTTCACGTCCTCACAACCGTACCGGAA
>JBAXMF010000111.1:0-7274 GCA_037134435.1 Methanomicrobiales archaeon
GGTCAAGCTGTTCAAGATCAAACGGTCAGACTGTTCATTTGAAACGTTCTATACAAAAACCAGGATAGAAATAATTATGACTGCCGTTTGCTAACCAATGGATGAAATCTCCTTGCGTATGCAGTTGCAGTATCAAAAAATTACCGGGACATAAATTCCAGGAGTATGGACCAGGACCCACAGAACCAAAGAAGAATATCAAAATTCCCATGATATACCACTTAAAAAGAAACCCCTTTAAATCCTCCATACCTATTTGTGAAGCCCAATCATGTTTTAATAACAAGATACTATTGTTTTCCAGATTGGAGATGAAGTTACAAAAATTCAAATGATCCAAGAAGGAACCTGACTTTTCCCTCCCTGCAAGGAACATCATCTATTGAACCAGCATCTCCCTGATTAGCAGTGAAATTATTTATTTACATCAAGAAGTGCGACTCTTTCAAGAACGAGATCTTTAATGCGGTCCTTTCCTGTCACCGCAATTTCATCATTTGTGATACCAAATAAAGAAACAAGAAGACTCATTTTTTCATCTGTTATTTTTTCCCAGTCATCAGATGATTTGGTCATCACGGTCAGTAGATCAGACCATACCTGGGGATTTATTGGGTAGATACTGATATAGCAGTTATTCAACCCCTGGTGGACGCCAAATTTTACTGCATCCAGGCATTGGCGGGAACCTGCGGCATACAGGAGAGCCTCAATTTCAAAAGAACTGGAAATACTGGTACCATTCTGTTTTGCTCTTTTTGCATGGAGCATTGCTGAAATGACATGGTCCTGCCCGGCCATGAGGTCTGCATTAAAACAAATGATAGAAATTCCATTCCGGTGGGAAAGGCCCCGCAGCCACGAGAGAAATTTTTCGATATCCCGGACCTGAAAATTGACCTGCCCGATCTCAAAGTCCATATCCCGGACATTATTAACATTGATGATATCCAGATGATTCCTGCAGTCAGGTGTACCCATTCTCTACCTCCTGGTGTGATACGATATCCGAAATTGCCCTGAAAACTTCATTTACTCCTCAAAGTGGGAAAGGGTAGACTGTTTTTTGCGGCTCTCCTGCCTTTTCCCAGACTCAATCGTTTCTTCAGACTTCTTAAAGTTCTGTCTCTTTGCAGCGTTGAACAATTGGTCGGCAATTCCCCGTCCGAGGATCTGGGAAACTTTGTCTGTACCCGCTGTCTGAAGGTCTTCGGGTGATGTAATCCCGCTGTTAAACAGGCGGCGTGCCCGCACGCGACCAATATTTCTTAGTTTTATCAATGGTAACAATTCGCGTTTTACGCCGTGTTTCATGCAGTACTCAAATTCCCTGACCTGGTCCTGGAAATGGGGTGCGAACATCGGGGTGAGTCTTGAGGTCGCATGGAGAAGCCAGTTCACACTTTCAACCATCGAATAAATATCTCCGGGACCGACTGAATACCGTTCGCAGATCACCGTATCAGAGAGTTCGTTTGCCCAGTCCCGGAGGAGCATGGTTGTTTTTAAACCCCTGAAATATGTTTCTTCCTCGTCATCGGGTACCGGGAGCCAGAGTGCTTCATCCAACTCTTCCAGGAACCGCTCCAGGTACGGGATGTCCTTGTTACTTACATAGAGGTTATACATATCGGGTGTGCTGCAAATCAACTGGAGGAGTCCGATATCTGAATATTCTTCAGCTGAACAGAGACCATTTACAATCGCCTCGGCACCCCTCGGGTTAATAAATAACTGGGAGACCAGAGACCCGAATTTTGTTGCTGATACTATTCCACCGGTATCAATGATCATTTCAGTTGCCAGCAGAAATTCAAGCACCTTTTCGATAACACGTGGAATTGCCCGGCTCTGTTTATGCTGGTAGAGAAAAAAAGTCCGGTCCATGAAAGCGGAGAGCTCTTCACGGGACCTGACAAAGCCGGAAGCGATAAGCGAAAGGATATGGGTACAGAGTGTATTCTCGGTTCCGCATTGTGAATAGACGTCTTCAGCGGGGGCATCGATATACCATTCAAACAGCGCCTCGACATCCTGGTCATCTTTCCCAATCAGGACAGCCTCACCGTATGGGTCGAGATGAGGCCGTCCTGCACGACCGGCCATCTGGTGGTATTCCCGGACAGGGATCGGCACCATGCCTTCTCCGGAAGTGAAACGGCGATAATCCCTGATAATTACCCTTCTTGCAGGCAGGTTAAGTCCTGCCGCCAGGGTTGGCGTGGATGAGATACACCTGATATGTCCTTTCCGGAACCCCTCCTCTATAATTGTCCGGGCCTCACGTTTCAGACCTGCATGGTGGAACGCGGCACCGGATTCTACGCATGCCGCAAGTAATTTGTCATTATCTGTCTCTGCCAGTTTTTTAATCCGCTCAGAAAATTCCTTCAACTCGGAACTTTCAAACTTAAAAGCCGCAGCAGCCCGCTTTGCAAATGCCTCTGCATTTTTTCTTGATGAAACGAATACAAGACACTGGCCGCCCTCCGTAATCGTGTCCATGCAGAGGTTGAGGTCATCGAACTTCGATACACACGCTACCGGGCGGCATACCTCGTGAAACCTTATCTGCCCGTTATAAAAGACACCCTGCCGGAGGTCAACGGGCCTCCATTCGCTTGTTACGAGCTCTGCATCCATCCAGCGGGCGAGTACCCCCGGGTTCCCGATGGTCGCACTCAATCCAATAATCTGCATCTCCGGGTTACGGTACCTCATTTTTGTAATGACCATCTCGAGTGTGGCACCACGGTCAGGAGAGTCGATAAGGTGCACCTCATCGACTACCAGAAGTGAAATATCCTTAAGCCAGGGTGCATTGTTCCTGATGAGGGAGTCAACTTTCTCGCTCGTTGCAACGATGATATCATTTTTTCCAAGTGACTCATCCCGCCGGTCAAAATCTCCAGTGGAAATGCCAACGCGGACATCCTTCCTGGAAAACTCCTCAAATTTCTCACTGGCCAGTGCCTTGAGGGGGACGATATACAGGCATTTCCCCGATTCCCCGATGTGATGGTGCATCGCCATCTCGGCAACAAGGGTCTTCCCGCTTGCGGTGGGGATTGCAACAAGGAGGTTTTTTTGTTCGAACATCCCCTTTTTGATGCATTCTGCCTGGGGTGGGTACAGGTCCGAGATCCCGGCCTCCTTATAGTATGCTTTCAGGTGCCCTGATATTGGTAATTCCTCGATTTTCATCGGCCCTGACCCCCGGCATTTGACGGAAAATACAAATTATTCCGCCCCAGGTCCTGACCCCTTTAATTCCACTCTAAATACCTCTCAAAATAGTTAAATCTATCAACAGAGCTATAACCATAGGAATTATATTCCAGTGGAAATATCCCTGTTGAATACCCGATAATCATAGTGATCTCCAATTACCCAAAACGACCAAGAAGCAAAAATTAGTAATAATAGCTGATAATATCCTGTTTTAACTCCCTCTTTTTCTTTTCCAGGAAAGAGAAGACCGCTTCATGAGGGACGCCCTGGATAAGCATATCAATCGCAGTCCGGGCAACCTTGATATGCTCCGGTAACCCGATAAGGGCGATCGTTTTTCCAAATACCGATAGGGAAACCTGGGTCATATCTTCGATCTGTTCCCTTGACTTCCCATCTTTTCCGATAATACGGCCCCGGATCCTGTCAAGCTGATTTGGTGTATCCGCAATTACTGACAGGTCGATTACATCAAAGAGTAAGTCCTCGTCATCAAGGAGGCAAAAGGCACGCTCCGGTGAAAAACCCCGGTTAATAGCGTTAACGGTCTCAATTGCCCGGAGGGCCCCGAGGGCCTCTTCGCCCTCGACCCGGACCATTCCCTCCTTACTATCGATAGTGATTTGAGCCCCGGATTTCTCTTCCAGCTTCTTCTTCGTCGATCCGTCCTTTCCAATCAATGCACCAATCCGGCTACCCGAAATTTTTATCTCCTGCATCATGACTCATCACACCTTTTTTCCCTGCTGTTCTTTATCAAGATCCGGGAAGACAAGACCCGTAATTCTTGTAAAAAGTTCTCTTTCATCCATCACTTCGCACCGGGAAGAGAAGAAATGATTGATGTTTGCAATATCCCGCTTGAGGAACGAAAATGCCCTCGGGTGATCTGTTGTTACTGATTGTCCCATGTCAATGAAAAATGGCCGGTCCCCGAAAAGGATATTGAACTCACTCAGGTCTGCATGGACCAGCCCTGCTTTTTTGTACAAATCTGCCATAAATGAAATGATCTCCTCGTAAGTTCCCGGGGCATCCTCAAGGTTGACATTCCGCATCTGTGGGTACGGGCGCCCGCCAGATCCCATGAACTCCATGATAAGGATATTCCGGTCCCAGACATATGGTTCAGGTACGGAAAGACCTGCTTCGTGTGCCCGTTTCAAATTTGAAAATTCTTTTTTCGCCCAGGCAAAAATCAGGTCCTTTCGTGATTTTCGCATCCCGGTAAAACGACGGTCTCCCAGTATGTATTCATTCATCGTATTGAAATTGGCCGTCCTGATCCGGTAGATCTTGATAGCGACATCGGTCCCTTCCCGGTCGGCAAGAAATACATTGGCCTCTTTACCGGTACTGATCGATCCGCCGATGGCCGAGAGCCATTTCTTATGGACCAGCTTGTAGAGTGCGAGAAGCGTAATTTCGTCGAACACATCATCCCTGACTTTGAGCTGATCGGAGTCCTTGATCCTGATACCGAGCCGGTCAACTTCGCGATCGAAATCAGACTCTTTTCCAGGCTGGTCTCTATTCATATAAATCTCCGGTTAATGGATGTAATCGCGGACCGGGGCGAGGATCTCTGCCAGGTAATTTCCGAGTGTCTTTTTTAAGTCGAGGGGGTGGATTTCTCCCGCACGGTATGCCTCGTTGAGTGTTCCAAAGTTGGTGAACTCTCTGTCCCCTCCAAACTTTTCTGGTCGCCTGACACTCACTGCAGGAACGCGGGGGAACACATGGTACTGGAACATCTGGAGGACCGCATTGTCCTCGCATTCCGGGGGACAAAATGCCTTCTGGCACTTTTTATTGATGGTCTCCTCGGTATCCGCAACAGAAATGTAATTACCGCTTGAGGAGGACATTTTCTTACCGTCAAGCCCGTTAAGGATGGGTGTATGGATACAGACCGGCGAGGAATATCCGGCATTGACAAGGTGCTCACGTGCGAGCATATGGATTTTTCTCTGGTCTATCCCACCGACTGCAGCGTCCACTCCAAGCATCGCGATGTCGACCATCTGCATAATGGGGTAGATCATCTGGGAAACGGTCGGGCTCTCCATCTGCCGCCCGACTTCATCCATGCTCCTCGTTGCACGGTTCAAGGTGATCTGCTGGGAGAGACGGAGCATCAGGAGCTCATATTCTGGATTCAGCTGGAGTTCAGAACCAAGAACAAAGGTTACGTCTTTAAGTCCGAGCCCCTCAAAACACCGGCGGTTATAGTCGGCAAGCTCCCGTACTTCCTCCATTGTTCCCTTGCGGTTCAGGAATGCATGGAGGTCTGCGAGCAGTACAACAACTTCGAACCCGGCCTCTTGTAAGTCCCGGAGTTTATTGACCGTTACCAAGTGACCGAGATGGATCTCTCCACTCGGTTCGTACCCGGCGTATACACGCTTTTTCGGCTTTTCAAGGAGTATTTTAAGTTCTTCGTCGGTGACGACCTCTACTGTATTCCGTGTCGCCAGTGCATACGAGTCCATCAGGAATAATGGGTTATGAAGGGAGTTAATGGTTTTTCTAAATCGCCGTAAACCCAAGTGCATTGTTTGTCATACGGATTGATGTCTCCGGGTCCTTTACAGACCCCATCATCGCCCGTATTGCATCGACATTCTCGACGACGACATCCGCTTCCTGGTGAATTGCCTGGAACAGGTAGAGCTCGTTACCCACCAACGCTACGGAATCTTCGAAAATCCCGTTCTCCCAGAGGTCCGAACGGCTGCGGCCGAGGTCCATGACATATTCCTTGAGCTCAGCGGTACTGGTAATACCGGTGGCCTTGCGGACAAGTCCCATCCGGGGATGTTTTTCTATGATCGCGAGAATATCCTCACGAGTGGCTGTGGATTTTAAGTCAATGGTGATTGCATGCATGTGCATCATTGTTGTCGGGACAATCATTGCCATGGTTACGATGGGGATATGGGGGAGCACCGTCTGGACATCCGGGCCGTGATGGCTCGGGATGGTCACCGGGTTTAAGACGACGGCATCAATCGGGCCTTTTTTTATTCCACCTGGATCTGAACCGCGTCGTACCATCACGGCTCGTACTTTTTCGACCCCGTATGCCTGGTCCATTGCATGGATGATCCGGCAGAGCCCCGTCGTGTTACAGGAGACGACCCGCGTAAACTGCCGCCCTATTGCGTCCTTGTAGTTACAGTCGGAATTAAAGGAAAATCCCGCCACTTCATGTTCCTCTCCCCCTTGGTAAATTGCTTTTACCCCGGCCCGCTCATACAGGGGCTTGTTTTTTGCGCCCACATCGCCCGGGGTTGCATCGATGATTATATCAGCCTTCGCAAGCATCTCATCAACACTGCCTGCGATCAATATTCCAACCTTTTCGAATGCGCTTTTCTTTGAAATATCGGCAATATAGAGTGGATATCCTCTTGACTTCGCGATAAATGCGTCAGCATTCGGCCGGGTTTTTGATACTCCCACTACTTCCATATCAGGTTGGGCAGCTACTGCGTCGGCAACCCTTTTTCCAATGGTCCCATACCCATTGATTGCAACTTTTATCATAACATGAGGAAGTACAAAATAAAATTATATAAACCTAACCTTTTGTGTACCGGATTCTATTGGCAGGTAATATGGAAATGGTACTGACCGGGCATATCGGGGTGGCCCCTCTGAAAACTGTTACCGTTTTTCTGTTGATCTCTTTTACTGATTGTGAAACATTGGAAAAAGGCCGTTCCAGGGTGAAAATGACGGGGTTGGCGAAAAACGGAAAAGAATAAGGGGAAAATAGAATCCAATTTATGGTATAATCAATAAATAATAACATTAAATAGCCCTATTTGGTATAGGATGGAAACGGGGGCTAATGCGGGCGATTTAAACGAACGAGAGCGGGATAAGTCGGATGTGGTGGTGTGGAATATATATCTTTATGTTAGGATGGTATCGGGCCTGAATAGCGCGATTGTGATCACTACAAAATATCGCGATGGAAAAATAATTTGTCAATAACCATTAGATTTTAAAAATAAGACTGAATCGATGACGAAAGA